>JBDTPP010000097.1:0-12019 GCA_039932615.1 Pseudoxanthomonas sp. | reverse complement strand
TCGAAGAACCAGGTGGTGTGGGCCAGGTGCCATTTCGCCGGACTGGCATCGTCCATGCTCTGGACCATCGCGTCCTCGGCCGACAGCGGCGCCGCCAGGGCCACGCTGCGCGCGCGCACCGCCGCATAGCGTTGCGCCAGCACGCGCAGGTCAGGGGCGCCGACGGAAGCGGCGGCAGAAACGGGGGAAGCGGACATGTGCAAAGGATAGGTCGCCAAGGTGAAGTCGATGTTATGCATGCAACGGCGTCGCTTGACCTGAAAGGCGCCTTAAAATAGGCCATGCCTATCGTTGACCTCGCCCTTGCCGACGCTGCCGAAAGATTCGTGGCGGCAAGTGAGGTGCTTGCGCTCGACTGCGCCGCACAGGGCCCGCGCCTGCGATCGGTGCTGGAAGCCGGGCAAGCGGCGCTGGAAGGCGGCATCCGACCGTGGACGCTTGCCTATGCCGACTGGGAAGCGCGCATCGAGGATTTGCGCACGCTGGCAGCGGACACGTTGTTCGAAGGCGATGCGGAAGGCGTGGCGATGGTGCCGTCGGTGGCGTTCGCGCTTGCGACCGCCGCGCACAGCCTGCCACTGGGCACCGGTGATGCGGTGCTGTTGTTGGAAGGCCAATTTCCGTCCAACCTGCTGCCATGGCAGCAGCGCTGTGCGCAGACCGGCGCCACGATAATCGCCGCGCGACGCGGCCCCGGACTGGACTGGACCGAGGCGCTGATGCAGGCATGGGACGCAGCGCCGCAGGTGCGCATCGTGGCCGTGCCGCAGGCGCATTGGCACGATGGCGCGCTGCTGGATATCGACCGGATCGCGGCGCGCACCCGCGAACGCGGCATCGCCCTGGTCCTGGACCTGAGCCAGAGCCTGGGCGCGATGCCCGCGCCACTGTCGGGCTGGCAACCCGATTTCATTGCGTCGGCCGGCCACAAGTGGCTGCTGGGCCCGCACGGCCTGGCCTGGCTGTGGGTGGCACCGCGCTGGCGCGAACAGGGCGATGGCCTGGACCAGCACTGGCAGGCGCGCGCGGCCGGCCATGACTGGGCATTCCCGAGCGACGCGCCACCGCCCTATCGTCGTGGTGCGCGCCGTTTTGATGCGGGCGGCGTGACCGATCCCTTGCGCCTGGCGATGTCGACGGCGGCGCTCGGGCAATTGCAGGCGTGGGGCGTGGAAAATATTTCGCGGCGCCTGGGCCAGCTGACCGCGGCACTGGACTCCGCGCTGGACAGCCACGGGCTTGGCGCATGGAAAACACCGGGTCACGCGCCCCACTTCACCGCCCTGCGCGCACCGGATGAGATGCAGCTGGACCACGCCGCCCGTGCGTTGCGGCAAGAGGGCGTGATCTGCACGCGCCGCGCAGGCCTGCTGCGGATCGCGCCACACCTCCATGCCGGCGAAGAGCACATGCAGCGGGTGGCCCGGATCCTTGCGGGCGTCGTGCAGCGCTGATCGCAGCAGTTTGTGGGAAAGCCTGGTGGGAGCGGCTTCCAGCCGCGAGCTCTTCTTGCTCTGGAAGCTGTTTCCTGCAGTCGCGGAAAAGATCGCGGCTGGAAGCCGCTCCGACAAGGTGCTCCCACAAGCCGACCCCGCTAGCCGCTCGACCTGTACCGGCTCAGGCGCGTGCGATCAGGCGCAAGCCGCGTGGGGTCAGTGCACGCTCGATGAGTTCGAACATGCCCTGCACCAGCAGCGCCAACACCGCCGCCGGGACCGCGCCTTCCAGGATCAGGCCAATGTCGTCCAGGCGGATGCCGGCCAGGATCGGCTGGCCGTAGCCGCCGGCGCCGATCAGCGCGCCGAGCGTGGCGGTGCCGACATTGATTACCGCCGCGGTCTTGATCCCGGCCAGGATCGTGCGCAACGCCAGCGGCAGTTCGATGCGCCACAGCCGTGTGCGTGGCGGCAGGCCTATCGCCGCGGCGGTCTCGCGCAGCTCCAGCGGGATCCCGGTCAGACCGGCCTGGGTGTTGCGCACGATCGGCAGCAGGCTGTACAGGAACAGCGCGGCAATCGCCGGTTTGGCGCCGATGCCGAACAGCGGGATCATGAACACGAACACCGCCAGCGACGGCAACGTCTGCAGCACGCCGGTCAGCGACAGGATCACCTGGCCGGTGCGCGCATGCCGCGCGGCAAACACGCCCAGCGGCAACGCGACCAGCAAAGCCAGCCCCAGCGAAACGCCGACCAGGGCCAGGTGTTCCCAGGTGCGTTGCAGGATGCGCGACGTGCGACCGGCGCTGTCCGGTGCATCCACGCCCAGCCAGTCCGCAGCGACCTGGGATTCCTTGCGATGCTCCAGCTTCACCTGCGCATTGAGTTGCTGCATGGTCGTTGCATCAATGCGACCGGCCATGCCTCGCAGTGCCGCGACCCAGGCAGGCGCACGCTGCACCAGGTCGGCGCGATACAGGTAAACGGCTTCGTAGGCAGGGAAGAAATGCCGGTCGTCCTGCAGCACGCGCAATTTGTAGTACGGGATTTCCGCGTCGGTGCTGTACAGGTCGGTGACATCGATCGCACCGCTGGCCAGTCCGCGATAGGCCAGGTCATGGTCCAGTCCATCCGGTCGCTGCGGCAGGTCGTAGGCATCGCGCAGGCCCGGCCAGCCATCGGCGCGCTGCATGAACTCGTTACTCAAGCCCAGCTTCAAGGCCGGATGCGTGCGCAGGTCGGACAGGCGCGAGATTCCCAGCGCCTGCGCGCGTTCTTCGCGCATGCCGAGCGCATAGGTGTTGTCGAAACCCAGCGGCGCGGTCATCGCCAGGCCGCGCTTGGCCAGTGCCTGCTCCAGCGCGGCGCGATCGGCGCCCGGCATCTGCAGCAGTTCTTCGGCCAGGGTGCCGGTGTATTCGGCATAGGCATCGATGGAACCGTCTTCCAGCGCGCGCCAGAGGATGCGGGTACCGCCGAGCTGGCGCCGGTGTTCGACTTCGATGCCGGATTGGCGCGCCAGGCCCGCGCCGATCTCGCCGAGGATCACCGCCTCGGTAAAGTTCTTCGAACCGATCACCATCGCGCCGGACGGCTTCGGTGCCGCGTACGCCGCCCACGCAAACGCCAGCACGGCGATCAATGCCAACGCAGCGCGGCTCACGCCAGGTCACCGACGTTGCGCTGCGCGGTCATGAATGCGCGCACGAACGGATCGACCGGCGCGTCCAGCAGTTCACGCGCACTGCCCTGCTGCAGCACGCGACCACCGCGCAGCAATACCAGCGTGCCGCCGAGGTAAGCAGCCTCGGCCACGTCATGGGTCACCAGCACCACGGTCTTGCCGAGGCGGGCGAACAATTCGCGCATCTGCGTCTGCAGTTCATGGCGCACGATCGGATCCAGCGCGCCCAGTGGCTCGTCCAGCAGCAGCACCGCCGGATCCAGCATCAACGCGCGGATCAGGCCGACGCGCTGGCGCTGGCCGCCGGAAAGTTCGGCCGGATAACGCGACAGCGCCTCGAACGGCAACTGGCATAGCGTGGCCAGTTCGCGCAGCCGCGCATCGATCCGCTCCGGCTCCCAACCCAGCGTGCGTGCCAGCAACGCCGCATTGCCGGTGCCGGTCAGGTGCGGAAACAGTCCGCCTTCCTGGATCACGTAGCCGATGCGTCGCCGCTGCCCGAGCAAAGTCTCGCGCCGCAATGGCAGGCCATCGAAGCGAACCTCGCCGCTGTCCGGCCACTCCAGCCCCACCAGCATGCGCAACACGCTGGACTTGCCCGCGCCACTGGGACCGATCAGTGCCGTGGTCCGGCCGGCCGCAAGCGACAGGTCGACCCGGTCGAGCGCAACCGTGGCCCCGTAGTGTTTGCTGACCTGGCGCAGTTCGTACATGGGTCGAGCATAGCGAAGCGGGTTCGGGGTGGGGCGTGAAGCCTCGCGGGCAATCAGAAGTTGGCGGTGCGATTCGCGCACCGAAACCTCGCCCCCCTGCCCTGGTGGGAAAGGAAAAGCGCTTACACGCCGTGCGCCATTCCTGCAGCAACCATCTGCATCGCCACCGCTTCAGCCGCCTTGATCCCATCGACGCCGGCGGAGAGGATGCCGCCCGCATAGCCGGCGCCTTCGCCGGCGGGGAACAGGCCGCGGGTGTTGAGGCTCTGCCCATCGACACCGCGAGTCATGCGCACCGGCGAGGACGTGCGCGTCTCCACGCCGGTGAGGATCGCGTCGTCCATGGCAAATCCCTTGATCTGCTTGTCGAACGCCGGCAGCGCCTCGCGGATCGCGTCGATGGCGTAGCGCGGCAATGCGCTGGACAGATCGCCCAGGGTCACGCCCGGTGTGTATGACGGCTGCACGCTGCCGAATCCGGTCGATGCACGCTGGCCCAGGAAGTCGCCGACCAGTTGTCCCGGCGCGTCGTAGCTTTCACCGCCGAGCCGATAGGCCTGTTCTTCCCAGTGCCGTTGCAGGGCAATGCCAGCCAGCGGACTGCCACTGGGATCAAACTCGGCGTAATCCTGCGGAGTGATGCCGACGACTATTGCAGCGTTGGCATTGCGCTCATTGCGTGAGTACTGGCTCATGCCGTTGGTGACCACGCGTCCCGGCTCGCTGGCCGCAGCGACCACGGTGCCGCCCGGGCACATGCAGAAGCTGTACACCGAACGCCCGTTGCGGCAGTGGTGCACCAGTTTGTAATCCGCCGCGCCGAGCAGCGGATGCCCGGCCTGCGGACCGAAGCGGGCGCCATCAATCAGCGATTGCGGATGTTCGATGCGGAAGCCGATGGAAAATGGTTTCGCTTCGAGGAACACACCGCGCTCGTGCAGCATGAAGAAGGTATCGCGGGCGCTGTGGCCCAGGGCCATGACCACGTGGTCGGCGCGAAGTGTGCTGCCATCGGCCAGGACCACGCCACGCACGTGCCGCGTACCGGCGGCATCGGTCTCGATCATGACGTCATCAACCCGATGCGAGAAACGGATCTCGCCACCCAGCGCCTCGATGTCGGCGCGCATGCTTTCGACCATGGTCACCAGGCGGAAGGTGCCGATGTGCGGCTTGCTGACGTAAAGGATCTCCTCGGGCGCGCCGGCCTTGACGAATTCGGTCAGCACCTTGCGTCCGTAATGGCGCTTGTCACTGATCTGGCTGTAGAGCTTGCCGTCGGAGAAAGTGCCGGCGCCGCCTTCGCCGAACTGCACGTTGGATTCCGGGTTGAGGATCTTCTTGCGCCACAGGCCGAAGGTATCCACGGTGCGCTCGCGCACGTTCTTGCCGCGCTCCAGGATGATCGGGCGCAGGCCCATCTGCGCCAGGATCAGGCCGGCGAACAGGCCGCACGGGCCCATGCCGACTACGATCGGCCGCAGCGCATGCGGATGCGAGGCGGCCTGCACCGTTGCCTCGGCGGGCGTGGTGACCAGGCGCATGTCCGCCGCACCCACGGACAGCGGCAACTGCCCGCAGGTCATTGCCTCGTCGGCGTGCGCGACCGGGCGATAGGTCGTATCGGGCGTGGGCCGCACATTCCCGTCCGCGGCCTCTTCTTCCACCTGCAGCCGCGCCAGGATGTCCGCCTCGCGCGTGGTTGCCACGTCCACCGCGTAGATCAGCACGATCGCCCCACGCTTGCGTGCGTCGTAGCTGCGCTTGGCGATGCTGAATCCGGACAGCTCGCCGGCGACGATTCCCAGGCGCGCGACAATGGCATCTGCCAATGCGGTCGCGGAATGGTCGAGTGGCAGTTTGAGGTCGCTTAGGCGGAGCACGGGGATTCCCGGAGGGCACGCTATCTTAGCTTGCGTGACCTGCATCGTTCGCACCTGTACGCGGGTTGGATCCACTCCAGGCGCGGCGCCGCGCAGCCCTTTACGGCGCGCCGGTCCTTCAGTCCCCTGCGCAGTAGTCCTGCAGCTTGGCCAACTCGATCGCCGGTCGGGCGAAGTCGATCGATGCAAGCGCGCCATCGTCGGCGGCGCTGTACCAGACCGCTCCGTTCGGGAACATGACCACGAGGATGCCGCCGTAGCCGGACATGAAAGGTATCCAGGTCGGTTGCCTGCAGCCCAGCTCGGCTTGCAGGTTGCGGGCCCAGAATCCGTGCTGGTAGCGGAAGTTCTGCAGGTGCGCGGCCTGCAGGCCACGCCGTGCGGGATCGCGCTGCATCGCCTGGTCGAGCAGCGCCGCGTCGAGCAATGGTTCGCCATCGATACTGCCGCGATCGGGCCCAAGGAAACGACCCAGCTTGACCAGGTCATCGGCATGCAGGAACAGGCCCCAGCCGAAGAACGGCTGGGCGGCGGCATCGTAGGTTCGCCGCGTCGTGCGCGCGGTCGCGCTCAATTTCAGCGGTGCATACACATCTGCATCGAGCAGGTCGTCGAAGATGTCCCCTCCGCCATGACCCGCTTGCTGTTTGAACGCGTTGTCCACGGCCACGCCCAGCAGGAAGGTGTCTGCGGTGTGGTACACCCAGCGCTTGCCGGGCGCCTCCATGGGCGGGTACGCCTGGCAACTGAAGGCCAGCTTGTGCGCGTAGTCAGTGGGATTGAACAGTCCGACGATCTTCGGCGCGTCCTCATCGACCATGTAGGTCGCCGAGTCGTAATGGCCCGTAGCCATGTCGAGCAGGTTGAGCAGGGTGACGTCCGCCCATGCCGCAGTCCGGCAACCGGTGGCGGGAACCAGCGGGCCGACCGGTTTGAGAGCAGTCCCCGGCTGGAGTTTTTCCATCCGCATGAGGGCAACGGCGGCGACCGCCGACTTCGCCACCGAGTAGGAGGGGACGTCGAGGACCTCGCAATACGGATAGTCGCCGTGTCGCGTGGGGCAGCCGGAGACATAGTGGAACCCTTTGTAGAAAACGCCATGGCGCGCCTCCGAGCGAATCGGCGCGGTCGCGAGGTCGCCGACCTTCAAGCCTTCGAATTCACTGGCCAGCGCGGACAACGG
Organism: Pseudoxanthomonas sp.; assembly: GCA_039932615.1. Taxonomy (GTDB): domain Bacteria; phylum Pseudomonadota; class Gammaproteobacteria; order Xanthomonadales; family Xanthomonadaceae; genus Pseudoxanthomonas_A. The sequence continues at coordinate 5,117 of JBDTPP010000097.1, read as the reverse complement.
CCGGGTTGGCAGGCGCGCGGAGACCTCGCGCTGTTCGGCGGCAACCAGTTCGTCGGCGTGGGCGATGGCCTGCGGCTGGTAATGCGCATCCAGCCAACCCCACATGTCGCGCTGCAGGTACAGGCAGGTCTCGCTGCTGACCTGCATCGCTGCGCGATCGACGATGCCGTCGTCGTTGAACAGGATCATCAGCACGCCGTTGTGCGCGCAGTTGGCATTCTTCTGGGTCAGTGCAAACGGGATTGCCGCGCGGGTGTAGCCGCGGTCACCAGGCTCGTCCCAGACCCGGCCCGGTTCCAGGATCACTTCCCACCACGCATGGCTGCTGGGGATCGGGCCGCGCCTTTCCGGAACCAGCACGTCGCCGCGCTGGACGAACCCGTAGTCGAAGTCATCGATCCACGACTCCGATGCGGCGATGTCCGCGTCGGACAGATAGTCCTTGTTCGCCACCAGGGTGCGCATCGCGAAGCGGCCGGAGAGTTGCAAGCGCCCTTCGAAACGATGCGTCGGCGGTTTCGCATCGGGCCCCGGCGCATAGGCGGACAGGTCGACGCTCTTGCCGTACTTGCCGGAGAGCATCGTCTGCAGGTCAAGGGCATCCCGCGCGCCGGCCGGCGCGATGACCACGAAGGCAAGTACCAGGGCAATCAGCCTGCCGACCATCTCAGACACCTCCGATGCAGGTGTACTTGAGCTCTGTGTAATCGTGCAAACCGTATTTCGAACCTTCCCTGCCTGTTCCCGATTGCTTGATCCCGCCGAAGGGTGCTACTTCGGTGGAGATAAGCCCGGTGTTGATGCCGATGATCCCGCACTCCAGGGCCTCGGCCACGCGCCAGCTGCGGGCCAGGTCGCGGGTGTAGAAGTAGCCGGCCAGGCCGAACTCGGTATCGTTGGCCATGGCGATGACTTCGTTCTCGCTCGTGAACCGGAACAACGGCGCGACCGGGCCGAAGGTTTCCTCGCGTGCAATCAGCATGCCGGCATCGACGTCGGCCAGCAGGGTTGGTTCGTAGAAGGTGCCGCCGAGCGCGTGGCGTCGACCGCCGCTGAGCACGCGGGCCCCCTTGGCCACCGCATCGGCCACATGTTCCTCGACCTTGGCCAGCGCGTTGTCGTCGATCAATGGTCCCTGGTCGGTCGCGCCCTGCAAGCCGTCGCCGACCCGCAACGCGGCGACAGCCGCCGCCAGCTTCTGCGAAAACGCGTCGTAGACCGCGTCATGCACGAACAACCGATTGGCGCAGACGCAGGTCTGCCCGGTGTTGCGGTACTTGCTGGCGATAGCGCCTTCCACCGCCGCGTCCAGGTCCGCATCCTCGAACACGATGAACGGCGCATTGCCGCCCAGTTCCAGTGAAACCCGTTTCATCCCTTCCGCGCACTGTGCCATCAGCCGCTTGCCCACCGCGGTGGATCCGGTGAAGCTGAGTTTGCGGACTTTCGGATGCGAGGTCATGGCCCCGCCAATGGCGGACGACTGCTTGCCGGTGACGATGTTGAGCACGCCGGCGGGCAGTCCGGCACGTTCGGCGATCACGCCGAAGGCGAGCGCGGAAAACGGGGTCTGCAACGCCGGCTTGCAGACCACGGTGCAGCCAGCCGCCAGCGCGGGGCCGACCTTGCGCGCGAGCATCGCCGAGGGGAAGTTCCATGGCGTGATCATCGCGACCACGCCGATCGGCTGGCGCATGACCATGATCCGCTTGTCGGCGGCATGGGCCGGAATAAGATCGCCGTACATGCGCTTGGCTTCCTCGCCGAACCATTCCAGGAAGCTTGCCGAATAAGCGATTTCACCCTTGGCCTCAGCCAGCGGCTTGCCCTGTTCGGCGGTCATGATCCGGGCCAGGTCGTCCTGGTGTTCGAGCATCAACTCGTACATCCGGCGCAGGATCCCGGCGCGCTCCTTGGCGGTCTTCTTCGCCCAGGCGGGCAGCGCGGCCTGCGCGGCATCGATGGCCGCATTGGTTTCTTCGGCGCCGAGGTTGGGAACCGTGCCGAGGCATTCGCCGGTGGCCGGATTGATGACCTCGCAGGTCGCGGCTTGAGCCTGGTCGATCCAGGCACCGTTTACCAGGCATTGCATGCGCAGCAGGCCCGGATCGGAAAGGCCCGGGGCAAAAAATGATTCGGTCACGTTGCAGGCTCCAGTTGGTCGACCTGGCGGGCCGCGGCGAAGGCCGCGAGCGACGACAGCACGAGCGCGCCGAGCGCACACCAGATCAGCAGGTTGAAATTGTCCGTGCGCAGCAGCAGGCCGGCGGCCAGCGGGCCCGATGCAAGCCCGCACTTGGAAACGAAGCCGCCCAGCGTGGCGAGGCGGCCGCTCGGATCCAGCCGCGAGAGCATGCCGAACAGATAAGGCACGACGAACGACCAGGTGATCGCGGTGCCGACGTTGGCGATCATGAAGACCGGCTGGCTGTCGCTCCAGAAGAATCCCGCGGTGCCGGCGAAGGTAAGCAGGAACGCGGCGAGCAACGGACGCAGGCGCCCGAGCCGGGTGCCCATGACGATGACCAGGACCGCGCCCGCGGCGCCAATCCACGTGGCCCAACCCAGGGCCTGGCCGATGAAATCGCGGGCCAGGTGCGCGTGCTCGCCCAAACGGATGATGAAGGCCGCCAGCGACATGTTGCCGGCCTGGAAAAGAAACAGCGCCAGCAGCGCGAGCACCACGGTGAGCTTTCGATAGCTCGCCGGGATCGCGGCCAGTTCGGCCTTGCTGCGGTTGCTGGCCAGCGCCTTCGGGATCGCCAGCATCGATACCAGCGCGATGGCGGTGAGTCCGGCCAGCACGAAGAACAGGATCTGCGCACCGTACAGCGGCACCAGCTGCGGCAGGAACATCACTCCCAGCCCGCCCAGCCCGAACTGCAGCACCAGCAGCATGCCGAAGGCCCGATCCGGCGAGTTCAGGCGCGCCATCACCGAATAGGCGATGCCCACCGTCATCCCGCCGACGAAGCCATGCCCGGCACGGACGAGCGTCAGCACCAGCGGATCGCGGATCGCGGTCGACGCAAGGTCGATCGCCATCAGCAGTACGAACAGGACCACGAGCGCGGGCCGCCACTGCACGCGGCGGACGATGAATACCGCACACAGCGCGCCGACGCTGGCTCCATAGATGTTGGCCGACCCCACCAGGCCGGCCTCGGCATTGCTGAAGCCCAGGCCGGTGATCAGGCCGTCGACGATCGCCGCCATGATGTTGATGTAGAAGAAGCCTGCGGTGGCCAGCAGGGCAAACAGCAGGTACAGCCACAGGCTGTCGCTGAGCACGGCGGGCTTGGGTTGCACCGGCGGCACCGCGATGGTTTCGCTCACTGGAAGACTCCTTGCTGGGTTCCGTTCGGCTGGTTTCCGTTCGCCGCGCTGTTGATGGCCGTGCTGTCGAGACTCATGCGGTCAACAGCCGCGCTGTCGATAACCACGCCCGCCGCCTCGAATGCCGCCTTCAGTGGCGCGAGTTCGCTTTCGTAGCGACGCCACAGCGCGACCGAGGAACGGTAGATCGGCTGGCGCACCTGCGCCGCGCTTGCGGTCAGTGACGGCGCTGCGTTGTGCTCGAAGGCAAGGCAGGCGTCCTCCCATGGCTGGCCGACAAAGTCCACGAGTTTGCGACTGACGTTCTCCTGGTCGGCGACCAGTTCCTCGTAATCGACTTCGAGCAGCTGCGTTGCGGGGAGGGCCTGGCGCCAGTGCGCCATCAGGCCATCGTAGGCAAGCCAGTAGCGTGCGAGGTCCTGCAGGTCGTAGGAAAACGGGTAGGCCATGCGGAACAGGGTCTTGTACATGGCATAGCAGGCATCCATGGGATTGCGGCGCAGGTGGATGATTCGCGCATTGGGTAGCGCCGCGGCGATGATCCCGAGGTAAAGGAAGTTGATCGGGGTTTTATCGATCAGGCGGCACTGGGTGGCTGCATCTAGTTGCGCGCAATAGCGTCGGCCAAGCGCGGGGAAGTCGAGCGTGGTCGAGCGTCGTACCAGTTCAGCCTTGTTCTCGACCTTGCCGACCGCCTTTACCAGGGCCATCGCCAGGTCGCTGGTTTCGCCGCGGCTGCCGATGGCCGAATGCGAGCTGAGGATGCGATCAACCAGGGTCGTGCCGCTCCGCGGGAGCCCGACGATGAAGACCGGCCTGTCGTCGCGGTGGCCCTCGGGCAGGCGCTCGAAGAAACCCGCGTCGAAGGCTTCTTCGATCAGACGCATGGTTTCGATGTCGTCCTCGACGCGGTAGCGCAGCAGGCTGCGGCGCAGGTCGGCGGCCGGTTTCAGCGCGGCGAACGCGCGCGGATATTCACCCAGGTCTTCGTATTCCTTGGCCAGCGCATAACCCAGGGCGACGCGCGCGGGCGACCCAGGCGAAAGAGTCCCGAGCTGTTCCTGCAGTGCCGGGACGTGATTGCCGGCGGCGGTCTGCTTGCGCAGGGTGGCGCGGTTGTACCAGGCGTCGCTGTCGCCGGGTTTCAGCGCAATGACCCGATCCAGCGCCGCCTCCGCTTCGACCAGGCGGCCCAGGGCGATCAGCGAGGTCGCATGGTTGTAGATGAATTGCGGATCGTCGTTGCGCACCAGCAGCGCGCGCGCGTGGCAGCGCTCGGCTTCCAGGTGATGGCCTAGCATCGCGTAGCGCTGGGCGAGATCCTGCAGCAGCCGCGGCGGATGCGCATCGGCGTCGGCCGCCAGCGCATGCAGTGCGTCCAGGCAGTCCCCGTGCGCGCCTTGTTCGTGCAACAGGTCGGCCCGGAGCATGCGCGGTGCCGGATCCTGTGCAGCCAGCGCGAGGGCCTGTTCCGCCAGCGCCAGCGCCTCCGCACCGCGCTGTTGCAATCGCAATGCGTGTCCCAGCAGGACCATGGCCTGCACGTTGCGGGGCGCGAGTTCAAGCAGGGCACGCGCGCCATTTTCAGCGGCGCGCGCATCGCCCTTGCCCAGCAGCGCCTGGATTCCGTCCAGCGCCCGTTCCGGATCCCGCGGCAGGATGCTCAAGCGAACTTGTCCCTGCCAGCGCCTGATGGCATCAGAAGCGATAGCTGGCGGTGACGCCAATCGTGCGCGGCAGGGTCACCAGCGCCTTGGAGCCGTTGCCGAAATAGTTCTGCG
>JBDTPP010000096.1:0-12110 GCA_039932615.1 Pseudoxanthomonas sp. | reverse complement strand
GGCAACGCGCGACCTGGCCGCGCGCGAAAAAGTCGGCCTGATCGATCTCACCGCCAGCAGCATGGACTGGCTGCGCGCGCTGGGCGATGCTCCATCGAAGGGCTTCTACATGCACGTGCCCGAACAGGGCCAGGCCGACGACACCCACTTCCAGCTCAGCGGTGCGACCGCAGTCGCCTGCCTGGTGGTAGCAGGCTGGAAACAAATCGATCCGTCGCTGCAGGCGCACGTGGTCCGCGATACCGATTGCGGCGCACGTTCGACCGCGCTCGCGGATCTTAAGGTACAGGCGCGGCCCTCATTGATCGTGGATGAGCGCGAACTCGGCGTAAACCAACCGGGACCGCATGGTGGCACCGGCCAGACCACCGCCTATCCGTTCTTCGCCGATGCGCCGGACATGCCCTTCGTATTCCGCAAGCGTGTCTTGCATCGCGGCGCCAGCATCGGCCTGCACCAGCACGACAAGGACGAGATCTACTACGTGCTCGGCGGTCGCGGCGTTTACACGCTGGATGGCAAGGCCAGCGAAGTCCACGCCGGCAACAGCATGCTCACCCGCCCGGGCAGCACCCACTCGATCCGCCAGGTAGGCGACGAAGACCTGCAATTGCTGATCATGTACGGGCGTGGTTTGTAGGAGCGGCGCACGCCGCGAACAGGATCCCAACAACACCTTATAAATCGAGGTTCCAGCAGTATCGCCTTCGCGGCTTGCGCCGCTCCTGCAAAGACAAGGCATCGCTTCTCGTGGGAGCGGCTTGCAGCCGCGGGCTCTCCATCCCGCTTCAACGATCCCGGACGAAGAGCATCGCGGGCAGGGCCCGCTCCTGCAGAAAGACCATCGGCGGCGGCGCGACTGGATTCCCTGTCGCGAAGCGGGTTCGACAACCCTCAGATCCGCGAAGTCGGCAGCGGGCGCTCGCGGTGCATCAGGGTCCATTCGGCATGCTCGGTGAGCGCAGCTTCGCCCAGCGCCTGCAGGATCCGGCGCTTTTCCTCCACCTCGACACCGCCGTCCAGCAATCGTTGCGCGGCGCCGAAGATGCGCTGCATGAACTCGTATTGCCGGATCAGTTCCTTGTCGGCCTTCTTGTGCATGTACGCCTCATGCACCGCCGCGGCCACCGACAGGAAGCCCATCACCGAGACCAGGTTGTGTTTGAGGTGGGCATCGAACTGGCGCGCGAAGATCGCCAGCACCACGCTGATGCCTACGCCCAACACCACGCAGACCAGGCCCAGCAGTTCCGCGCGGTGATGCAGGCGCGTGCGCCGCAGCGCTGAACCGGAGTAATAGCTGAGCTGTCCGCCGGAATGCGGCGTGCCGATCCATTCGCCAATCACGGCCTGCACCTGCTCCGCATCCGCGGCGGTCGGCACCAGCATGCCGTCCAGGCTGGCGCCGCGCATCACGTTGCGGATCCAGCCCAGCTCCACGTCCTGTTTCTGCAGGAAATTGTCGTGGGCAAAGGCCGAGGTTCCCGGGATCACGATGCCCGCGCGGCGCCAGTACGACTGCACGCGCAGGCCCTCGGCCAGGGTGCGGTAGTCCAGGTACTTGCGTTGCCACTCGCGGCGGCTGGCCAGGCCGGTCACGGCCATGCCCATCAGGAACAACAACAGGAACCCGTAGATCACCCCGTCCTGGCTGGCGACATGGGTGTAGGTGAAGAAGGTGAAACCCATCAGCGCGACCAGCACGTAAGTGGTCAACAACACGCGGGCCACGCGTCGCTGATAGGTGCGCGCCAGCCAATCGGCGGCTTCGAAGCTATGCCACACCGGGCACTGGGCGGCGGCCGCCGAATCCTGCTGCTGGTCTGCGATCTGCTGGGCGTACTTGTGCGCGTCGGCATTGAAGGCGGCGTGGCGGAGGAACATCTGCGCGAACTGTGGCGGCAGATCCACGCTGGTCTCGACGCGATCGTCAGCGGTCAGCCAACGGCCGCGGGAATCCACCGGCTCGTCATCTCCGCGTCGGGCCACGGGCAGGTGGTGGACGACGTTTTCCTGGTCCGGTCCCAGCAGCGTGGCCGCCGCATGGCGGCGCTCCATCTGCCCGGACAGCGCGCCATGCAGGTGGAAGTGCACCACTTGGGCGGTACCGCCCAGGCGACCGGATTCCTGGCCGTCCCACAACGCCAGCAACACGTGGCAATGACTGGAAACGAAGACCCCGGACTGTGCGTATTGCTGGTCGCGGTCCAGTCCCGAGGCAGCGACCGACTGCAACGTGCTGCCCCGCCCCAGCGGCAGGACCAGCACTTGCACCTGCGGCAACTGTCGTTCCAGCAGTTGCAGGTCGGGCGGGTCGAAATCGGCGCGGTACAGGTCCAGAGGCAACGGCAGCGGCGCGATCACGCGCAGGCCCAGGTCCAGCGCGACCTGGGCGACCAGCTGGTCGCTGCCCTGGGCCATGGACGACAGCAACACCAGCGGCAGGTCCGGATATCGCGCCTGCAAATCCAGCAGGAAGTCGCGCACCCGCAGCTGCAGTGCAGGCCCGTCTTCGCTGCGCAGCTTGCGATGACCGGTCACGCCTATCACCAGGCTGTTGGCCAGCAGGGGCAAGTGCTCGTCGGTGGGCATGCATGTCCTCGTGGTGAAAGCGTCAGGCGGCTCCTGCCACCAACGCTGGAACTGGCACCGCATCGCTCCCTGATGCGTGTTGGTCCGCGCAGCACCCTGCCACGAATCTATCCGGGCGGTGTTGGCGTTTTGGTGTCCAGCCGTTCCCGGGCCCGCGCGATCATCGCGTCGAAGCGCGGACCCGCGCGGACCGGGTCCAGGTCGGAATCGGTTTCGATCCAGCCCAGCATGCCCTGCGAAGAATGCGATGCCACGCCCGCCAGGATCTCCAGGGCGCGTGCATGTTCGCCAAGCAGGGAAATCGCCTCAGCCAAGGGGAGTTCCCTGTGGATGTCCCTGTGCCGCCGCTATCCAGCGCGCGAGCTCATGCATGAAGGTCAGTTGCCTGGCTTCGATCGAGGCGCCGTCGATAAGGCGGGACGCCTCGGCCAGATCCTTCGCCCGCTCCGGCGTGCCTGCCGCGCGGGTCAAGGCACTGACATACAGCGCGTAGGCGAAGTCGTATCGGAACGTGGTCGCATGCGCCCCGGCCTGTTGTTCCTGCCGGTAGTAGTCCAACGCGGGCTGCAGAAGTTCCTGCGCTTCCGCGTTGCGTGCTTGCAGCGCGATTGCGTGGGCCAGGGCGACAGCGATGCCCATGCTGGCTTCCTGCGGATTATCGTCCGCCTTGCTATCTCCCGGAAGCGCCTGGAACTGCCGCAGCAAAGCCTCGGCCTGCGGGTAACGCCCCAACCGCAGGGCCGCGCCGGAAGCGATGCCCAGGTCCCTGCGACGCACGTTGTGCAGGGAGGCCTGGGCATTGTCGTTGTCGGCTGCGATCTTCAACTTGTCCAGGCGCGTGAGATCCGCCGTGGCCAGGGTCAACGCGGATTGCGCCTGGCCGGCGATCAGTTGCAGGTCGGCCCGGGTCCGTTCCGCGGTATTGGCCTCGATCTGCCGCCGGGGATCGCCGGTCGCATAGAAGGCCATCCGTTCATCGATGGAGCGAAGCAACACCAGTCGCCATTGTTCGGCCGCGGCGGCCTGCCCCCGCTGCGCCTGCAGACGCATGACCGCGCCCGCCATGCCGCTCATCAGCGGGTAAAGGCTTGCGGGCCGACGCCCATCCCCGGTCAGGGCCAGGATTGTCTGCGCGGTTGCAAGTACCTGGGCAATCTCGCCGCGGTCGTATTGCAGCCCGCCCATGTTGCTCCTGGCCCGGACCAGGGCCACCCAGTTCTCAATCGCAGAAGGATTGAAGCGCAATGTGTCCTCGGCCGCTTCCACGGAACGCTGGCCGAATTCGTCCGCAGCGGTGTCGTCGTATTGGCGTCGGGCCAGTTCCCCCAGCAGGCCGGAAGCGAGGTAGCGGTTGGCCAGCGACTTCAAGTCACCGGGCCGCTGCGCCAGCACTTTTTCGGCCAGGGAATACACCTCGCGTTCGAGGACCTTGGCCTCATCCAGTCGGCCCAGCGAGACCAGGTGGCGCGCTTCCGAATCGGCGGTATCGGCATAGATCGCGGTGGAGCGCAGGTCGGAAAGGTCCAATGCCCCCAGCTTGGCGAGGATCTTGCGTGCCTCTTCGCAACTCGCCACGCCGGTCTCCAGCGGCTGGCTATGACTGAGGAAGTTGAGGGTGTCGGCATAGGTCTGTTGCGATTCTCGCGATGCACCGGAGCTGCGTACCAGCGGACGCAACAGGTCGGCGGCCTGCACCAGCTGTTTCGCAGTCCCGCGACCCACTCCCTCGACGACCCCGCCGCCCTGGTTGAACAAGGCCAGGGCCAGGCCATAGGTCACCGGTTCGCTCTTGTCGCCCGCCGCGCGGAGCTTTTCGAACACTTCCTGGGCTTCGGCAAAGTTCTTGTAGGCGCCGGCGATGTCGTTGGCCGACTTCATGGCCGCGCCTTCGCGGATCAGTGCCATCGCGCGCAGGGTCTCGGTGCGCGGGGTGACCAGTTCCGCCGGCAGTCCGTCGTAATAGCCCACCGTCATGTGGGCCAGCTTGCGCAGGGTTTCCAGGCGCCCGGTGGGTTGCAGTTCGTTGTAGAAATCCTCGATCAGGAAGCCCACGAGTTTTTCCGCATCGCCGCGCGCCTGCTGCGCCTGCGCATCAGCCGCGCGTGCGCGGTGCAGGTTGACCCAGCCGAATACCGCGCCGATCACCGCCACCACCATCAACGCGCCACACACGCTGGCGATCAGTCGCGCACGCACAAGGGCGCGTTGCGTAGTGGCCTCGCGTTCCTGCTGCACGGCAAGCTGGCGTTCGGCTTCCTCGCGCGCTTCGTTGGCATGGCGCTGGTCGCGGCTGGCCAGCACCACGCTGCACAGCACGTCGTGGGTCAGTTCGACCCGGCGCATGTCCAGCCGGTCCTCGATGCGCAGCAGCCGCCGGTCGACCAGGGTGGCCAGCGAATCCGGTGATGCGCCTGCCGCCACCAGCGCCTTGGCCACGCGCTCTTCGGCCAGGCTTTCGCGGTGGCCGGAATCGGTCAGCAGCTCGTCCTCGACCACGCGACGCACGCCCGCCGGCTGGTCGGCCAGGGCACGCTCGTAGAACTCGCTGAGGATGGTGTCGCGCGATCCGGCCAGCAGGTCAGCGGAAATTTCCGCGCGACCCTGGCTCAGCCGCACCGTGTTCAATTCGCGGCAGATCAGGCTCAGCAGTGAGGGTTCTATTTCCGCGTTGCCCAGCTCCGAACCACCCGCGACGAAGCGCACGATCGATTCGGCCACTTCCTGCGAGACCAGCTTGCCGCCCGGCTTGACCACCGCGCTCAAGGCCTGCCCACCGCTCATGCGCGCCAGGCGCATGCGGTTCTGGGTAATCGAGGGCATGATGGTTTTCACGCCTTCCAGGTGGGCCAGGTAATCCTCGCGCAAGGCGATCAGGACGCGATAGTCGGCACGCGCGAAATCGAACTGCCCGGCGGCGTCATCGTCTTCCTCGATGCGCGCTTCCAGCGCCGCCGGCGGACGGTTCTCGACCAGGTCGGCCAGGTCTTCCAGGTACTGCCTGGCGCGCAGGCGACCGGCATCATCGGCCTGGCCCAGGGTGAAGACCTCCTCGAACTGGTCGAAGATCAGCAACGGCATCAGGGTGCGGCCATCGGCATCGCGCAACAGGTCGCCGCGATGGTGCATGAACTCCCACAGCGATTCGCCTTCGACCGCCACCCCGCTCTGGGTCCAGTAGCCGGCCTCGTTCGAGGCCTTCAGGATCGCCTGCTTGATCTGTTCGGAAGGCGATGGCGATTCAGGTGCGTAGTCCACGCGTACGTACACCGGGCAGAACCCTTCGGCGCGCAACCGCGGCACCAGGCCGGCGCGCAGCAACGAGGTCTTGCCCAGGCCGGACTGGCCGAACAGCACGCTCAGCAGTTTGCGCTGCACGCGCCGCGCGAGCTCGCCCGTTTCCTCATCGCGGCCGTGGAAATAGGCGCGGGTCTGCTCGGTGTAGGAGAACAGGCCGAGCCAGGGATTTTCAGGGTCCAGGGTGACGGCGGCGACGCCGACGCTGCTGTTTTCCGGCATGCGGGTATCCGGCGTGCTTTTATCCGGCGTGCTGTTATCCGGCGTGCTGTTATCCGGCGTCATGCGCGCGCTCCACTGAAGAGATCCTGCAGCCGGCGCAGGAATTCCGGCGCCGGTTCACCACCGGGAACGCGCACGATGTGCAGCGCCTTGAACAGTTCCGGCACCAGCGCTTCGGCTTCGGCGGTGTCATCGATGCACACCGGCAGGATGAATACGCCGCCGTCGGCGATGTTGCGCGAGCGATCCACCGCATAACTCCATTCGCGACGGAAATACGCTTCCTCGCGGCGCTGGGTGGTGGCCGAAATCACCGGCAGGAAGTAACTGCAGCGGCCGATGTTCGCGCGGATCTTGCGGTCGTAGTCGTCGCCGCCTTCCAGCCGGTCCAGGTCGAACCAGGTGACCAGGCCGGCCGCGTCCATCGCTGCCTTCAGGCGTTGCACCGCCGGCAGGTCTTCGCGCGCATAGCTGATGAAGATGGCGTTTTCCGGCATCTCGCGCGAGGGCGGCAGGAACCGCTGCGGCGCACTGCCCTGTGCGCCGTGGGTGGTGGAGACCGCGGGCTGCCGCCGCGACCAGCGCGCATGCAGTTCGGCAACGAATGCTTCCGCACCGCCATACACGCGCGTGCGTACGCTGACCTGTTGCAGGAACGCGACCAGGCGCCCGTCCTGCAAGGTGTGGTCATCGGCAAACACTTCGCTGAAGTCGCGCGGGTCGGACAGCCGCTTGCGCTTGGCCATGCGCAGGAACAGCCGCGCCAGCCAGTTGGAGAAGTCGCTGCCGATCAGCAGCAGGTGGCTGTGTTCCAGTTCGTGGAAAAGTTTTTCCGGGGTCAGGTGTTCGGACTGCAGCGCGCAGATGAACTCCAGCATGTCCTCGTCGGAAACCACATAAGTCGGCGACGCCGACAGCCGGCCCAGCAGGTGGTAGACCACGGTGCGCTGCAACTGGCTGCGTTCGACCGGCAAGTCGGCAACGCGGTTGGGCGCATAGGCGATGACCTCGGCCATCGGCTGGCCGCCATGGCGCTCCAGGTTGACCGCGCGTTCCAGCAGCGGGTCGAAAGTTGTGGTCACGAACAGATCGAAATCGGTGATCTGGGCCAGTTGCCGCAGGGCCAGCGGCGGTTCGAATTCCACCTCGCGCAGGATCGAGCGCAGCCGTGTATAGGCCTCCTCGCGGCGCCCGCGCTGGCCCAGGTAGCAACAGACCACGTCGTTGAGGGTCAGCGGCTGCGGCAGCCCCGCGGTGTCGACGGAAAGACGCCCGGCGAGTTTTTCCGCCAGCCATTCGTACAACGCACGGGGCCCGCTATCGGTCTGCACGCGCAGCAGGTCGGGCCCGATGATCGGGATCACCCGGCGTTCTTCTATGTAGTTGAGCAGGTCGTCCCAGGCGTCTTCGTCGAAGCCCTGCAACGGGACTTCAGCTGTGGCAGCTACCATCGTACTTGCCATCTTTCGGGCGCCTCGGTAGAGGGGGGGAGCGCCAGATCCCCGTCTGGCAGTGCAGCGTGGCCCGCCCCCTTCCCGAGGGCCGCGGCTCTGTGTCGGACCGCGAACGGCGAGCTTATCGCCCGTTTATCGGTTTGCAAAGGTTGGCATCTGGCCCTCACGCCGCTGGTCGGAACGCATGCCGGAAGGGAGCAATTTGTGGCCTTTATGATCTGGTTGCTGCGTTCATGCGTCGCGAGAAGCGGCCTGCGCCCACAGCGGGCCAATGGGTGAATTTCGCCGTAGCGACAGAACCGGAATACCTTTCCACGATTTCGCGAGCGGGGGCAAGTGACCGACGAGAGCTGCCGGGCGCACCGGGTTGCTGGCGCTATTCCGGCAGTCAGGCCTCGACCGCATCTGTCGCATCTGCTCCGCAGCTTCGGGTGCGTCCCTGTTGCCGCTTCTTTACCTGCCGATGCGCTCGAAGCACCCCGCACGGCGAGAGCCGCTGGCCAGTGGATCGCGGGTAACTGCAGTGCGCTTCACCCAGGTTGCGGTTCGGGTGCCGCAGCCCACCCAGCGGATCGCGTCACGCGCCGCCGGGAATGGCGGACGGGTCCATCCAGAACGGCCCCCAGACGTGGCCATCGGGATCGGCCACGTCGCGGCCATACATGAAACCGAGGTCCTGGAGGGGATTGATGTCACCGGTGCCGCCATTGGCTGCAGCGGCGGCGTTGAAGGCATCGACGGCTTCGCGGTTGTCCAGGGCCAGGGCCAGCGAGACTTCGCTTGAGCTGGTGGGGCAGATGGGGCGGGTGGTGAAGGTGTTCCACTTGTCGTGGGTCAGCAGCATGACGTGGATGGTGTCGCTCCAGACCATGCACGCGGCGGTGGCGTCGGTGAATTGCGGGTTGTTGTGGAAACCCAGGGCTTCGTAGAACTTCATCGAGGCATCAAGGCGGGTAACGGGCAGGTTGACGAAGATCATGCGCGGCATGGGTGCAGTCCAGTAGTTGGCGGATTCCTACCGGCGACGAGCGGGAGCGGTGGAAATCGACAGTAGGGTGGGCCTTGGCCCACCAACCGGAACATCAACCTTGCGATGGGCCAAGTCCCACCAACGGGAACGTCGCGACCCTGCGGTGGGCCAAGGCCCAGCCTACGCCGCTTCGGGTGCGCCGATGTTGCCCTTGCTGTACATGCCGGAACGGTCGAAGCAGCAGGCGCGGCGATTGCCGCTGGCCAGTTTGTCGCAGGTGACCGCAATACGCTTGACCCGCGTCTCGGCTTTCTTGCCGGCGCCGATCCAGTAGATCCAGTCGCGCCGCGCCACCGCGGTGATTTCCGCCCAGGTCGCCTTGGCCGCGGCATTGCCGGCCAGTGCATGTTTCAAATCGGCGGGCACCTTGGGTTCGGGTTCCTTCTCCACCGGCGAGATTTCCAGCGCGACGCTGTCACCCGCAACCACGCCAGCCGCTTCGCGCAATGCCTTCTCGACCTTGAGCCAGTGACTACCCGCGCCATCGGGCTCAAGCGTGGCCTGGAAGGTCTGGCCCGCAAGCGTGCCGTCAACGGTGACCATGCTGCGCGTTGGCAGTTTCTTGCTGGCGGCGGCGGGCAGCACCACGAAAGTCCAGGTTGCGCCCGTTGGTGTTGCGGGGCGCGAGAGCGTTGCCTTGAATTTGATCGGTGCGGGCTGGGTCATGGCGGAACCGGAAAAGTCAGGGGTCTGGGTGCATTCATATATATCAATAATGCTCTCGGAGTCCTTTGACGCCCGACCCCTTTTACCCCCGCGCCGGGTTCGCTTTGCAACGACGGCGTCTACCCGCCCGGTCGCAACGGTTGCAGGTCTTTCAACCGGAGCAGCAGCAAGCACTTTGAGCTTTCACCTCAGGAGTCCAGGAAATCCGTCACCCGTTTCCATAACTCGATATGCAGCTTGGCCATTGCCCACATGCGCTTGCGGGTGTCATGCGCGTCGAGCGCTGCCTGCGCGTGTTCGGCGATCCGTTCGTAATCGTCCAGCTGGAACTTCGCCTCACCGCTGCGCAGGTTGCGGATCAGCAGCAGCAGTTCGCCCTTGGCGTCACCGTGGCAGCCATCGGCATCGCATTCGATCACCGAGCCCACCAGTTGCAGGGCACGCAGGGTGGATTGCATTTCGGTTGTGAGTAGTTTGTCCATGGAACGTTGACGCCGGACGGCGCGGTTGGCGGACAAGGCTTGATGCAACTTTGCACTCGTGCACCTGCCGTTGGAAAGGCACTCTGACCCCGTTTTTGGTCTCGTCATTTCAGCTCGGCGCGCAGGGTCTCGGGATCAATGGCGTAAGTGCCGGCATAGTCCGGCGTGGTAACCTCGAGGCGGCCATTGAACTGGTACAAGCGTGATTCACCGCTCCAGATGTCCCGTGCCGTCTGATCGATACGCGTCACGGCTGGGCTGATCAGCGGATCCCCGCGGTTGTCTTTTGGCTTGAAGGTGGCCAGCGTCGGGTTGGCGCGGCGAAGATCGTCCGCATCCACCAGCCTGTCATGGCGATAATCCCAGGCACCGACACGCCCCACGTAAAACCAGAGGCGAGAGCCGTCGTCGCCCAGCAGTCTCACATCGAATCGCAAGTCGTTGACCTGCATGTGTTTGGCGATGTCAACGAGTCGATCTGGCTGGTGGTGGCCTGGGTCCGTCAGTCTCAGTTGAATCAGGTAGCGCTCTGTTTCCGGGCGG
This sequence comes from Pseudoxanthomonas sp., assembly GCA_039932615.1. GTDB lineage: Bacteria > Pseudomonadota > Gammaproteobacteria > Xanthomonadales > Xanthomonadaceae > Pseudoxanthomonas_A. Next base: position 1,827 of record JBDTPP010000096.1, on the reverse strand, counting down.
TGGTTCAAGCTGATCGTGTAGGGCTCAAGCGCTGATGTCAGCGTTGCCGTGGCGCCTGGGATAAGCACTGATTTCCCCAGCGTGATGGCTGGTCCTTCCTCTGTGCGTGCCACCCGGAACGCGACCAGCGAGCCAGCCGCCAGTGCGACCAGGATGAGTACGGCTACAGCGATCTGCCGGAATCCATTCCAAGAGCGCGCCGCAATGGCGGGTGGGCCCGATGGCCAGTAGCGCCAGAAGTAGTTCAGTGCATGCAGGTGGTCGATCAAGTCCTGCATCCATGCGTTTTTCGCAGGTTCCAACTCTCGGGCTGCAATGAGGCCGATGGTGATTGCATTGCGCTTGTTGGGGTCTTGCGTGGCGTTGTTTTTGCTCCAATCACGCAGCGCGTGCAGTTGTTGCTGCAGTATTCGCCAGACGGGGTAATCGGGTTCTGAGCCCACCAGTGCATCGAGTTCTGCAATCGTGGCGTCTAGCACGCCCGTGAATTCCGAGATGTTGGTGATCTCCGCCATTCACCCTATACCGGCAAAAGACAGGAAAAGGGGCCAACACTTTGTGCATCACCAGATTGGCCCGCCCAGGCGAGCGCAATCCTCCATCGGGCTTCCCACGCGTGCCGCTGGGCTTTTGCCGAGACTCCAGACCCAGAGGTTCGACGTCGGTCCATTCACGCCGGTGTAGCCGCTACCGCAGCCGGTGGTGCATGTCGTGGCAAGCATGTTGCGCACGATCGCGACCGTGTTCGCCAGCGAGCGAAAATGGCCGTTTTTGATCGGTGCGAACTGCGACGGTAGCAGGGTAGCAACAGGGGCTGGCAACGCCTCTTTTGCTGCCAATGCCCAACTCGAATCAAAACTCCATACGTATAAAAGTCGCCTCGAACTGTTTGCACGGGTGATGCTGCTGCAGCCTATTTGAAAGACAGAAAGTATCACTCATCTCAAGCCGCTGAAACACATCCAATCCACAATCGAGCAGTATCTTCCACTCCTGGTCGGTCACGATATGCCTCGCATGAATCGTTTTGGCCGAATCAAAATCCCATATGAAAGTGATGCCGGCGCCGGCGCAAGCTTCGGCAATTTTCTGTAAATTCTCAACTTGTTGCTCAGCCTTTAATTCATCTTCAATGGTGATGAGGTGAACACTTGCTTCGTCTTCAATAGACTTGACCTTAGAGAGGGTTTCCATAAGGTCCATCAAGTTTCGTTGTTGATGAAACATACGAATGCAAGGATCGGTAATCGTAATCCTGGCGACGCGGCGGGGCATCACCGGCCCGTATTCGCCGGGTCGACCACCAACAGTTGGAACAAGGAGCAGTACCGATGAGCCTCAACCTGCGCTCGCTGGACATCACCGCCGAACAGCAAGCCGCGGCCCTCGCCGCCCTGACCCAGCTGGAGGCCGCCCTTCCCGGGCCGCTGTCGCTGGAACCGGACGAACGCCTCAAACTGCCGTGGATGGGCGACAAGAGCGAAGTGTTCTGCCGCCAGACCATCCGCGTACTGGGCGACAACCCGCAAATCGTCCCGCCCAGCCTGGACCTGCCCGGCGCCCAGGCCGACCTGCAGACCCGGGACCGCCTGCGCCCCGTGCCGGAACGCCTGAGCCGGCTGCACTCCCAGGTCGACGACACCACCAGCGCCCTGGGCAGCGACATCATGGACGTGGCCCTGGACGGCTACGGCCAGCTGAAACTCTCCGGCGCCGCCCACAGCCTGGACGAACTGCGCCGGGAGCTCGGCGGGCGCTTCGCCCGCCCCTCGCGCCAGCAGGCCATGACTGCCGCCGCCGCGTAACCGCCGCACCGCAACAGGAGAA
>JBDTPP010000095.1:0-12193 GCA_039932615.1 Pseudoxanthomonas sp. | reverse complement strand
CGCGAGGCGGCATTGCTGGCCAAGTGGAACAACCCCCGCGAGATCCCGCTGGTGCAGGCGGCCTGACCGGACATAAGTGGGAGCGGCTTCCACCGGCTATGGTTTTTCGCGCTTGAACTCGATCACCTGCCCGCCCTGGTGCAACGTTACCGATGAAGCAGGGGCATCGCCCGGGGTGAACTCCAGCGAGGCTTCGACCACTTTCAGGAAAAACTTCGTCGGCGATTCGGCGAAGATCTCGAATGCTGGTTGCCCGGCGAGCTGTGCGGTGAGCTTGCCGCCCTCCAGTGCCACCGTCATCAGCATGTCCTGGTGCGCGTATTTGCCGACCAGTCGCTCCAGCGCCGGCTTCGGCAGCGCGCCCGGATCGCGCTCGGTCGGCAACGGTTCGTCCGAGCGCTTCACTACGTCGCCCTCGCCCTCGTCGTCGGCGAAGAGGCGCATGGCCGAAATGCCGCCGGCGGCATCACGCTCGAACGCCATGCGCGACAGGCCCTCATCGAACAGGAATACATCCTTCGCAATCGGGATCAAGGCGTATACAGGACCGCCGGTGCGCTGCGAGGTCAGCTTGCCGTCGACGACGCGCAATACGCGCGCGGCATCCTTGTCGATGCGGTAGACGCCTTCGTATTCCTTGAGCGTGGCGGCATCGATCGCGATCGCCTTCTTCTGCGGATACGGCTTGCCGATGGCCTGTGCCGCGAGCATGCGCGCCAGCATCTCGACGCCGATCCCGGACGGACGTCCACTGTCGGCGTTGTGGAGGACGGCGACGGTCAGGTCTTCCGCAGGCAGGTAAAGCAGGAAAGTACTGAACCCGAAGATGCCGCCGCCATGCTGCAGCATGTCGGTGCCGCGGAAGGCCTCATGGGAAATGCCGAAGCCGTAGTGCTCGTCGACCGCCTTGCCGACCGGGGTGATCATCCGCCGGTAGCTGTCGGCCTTCAGCACCTTGCCCTGGTGCAGTGCGCGGTTCCAGCGCAACAGGTCGTCGACGGTGGACACCAGCGCACCGGCCGCATGCGGTTGGGTCATGCTCAGGTACATGGCCACCGCCCACCGGTCATCCTTCAGGGTGTAGCCCATGACGTGGCCGGGGATCACCGCCACGGCCTCATCGCCATAGCCGGTGTGCTTCATGCCCAGCGGGTCGAAGAAGCTCTTCTTCAGCCACGCATGCCACGGCATGCCGCTGGCCGCCTCGATCACTGCGCCCACCAGCACATAGCCGGAGTTGTTGTACTTCCAGCCTTCGCCCGGGGCGAAGTCCGGCTTTTCGTTCTTGAAGGTGTCGATCAGCTGCGCGGTGGTCAGCGTTTTCTGGATCGGCCCCTCCATCACCCCGGGCATGTCGGTGTAGCTCTTGATCCCCGAGGTATGGTTGAGCAGCATCCGCACCGTGACCTTGTCGCCGCCCGGATAACCGGGCACGAACCTGGTCAGCGGATCATCCAGCGAGAGCTTGCCGTCTTCAGCCAGTTTCAACACCCCGGCGGCGGCGAACTGCTTGCTGATCGATCCCAGGCGGAACACCTGGTCGGGCGAAAGCGGCACTCCGAGTTCGATACTGGCGGCACCGCGCGCGCCGCGATAGAGCACGTGATCGCCCCGCGCTACCAGCACCGCCACGCCCGGGCCGCTGGCATCGGGGTAACCCTGCTCGAGCAATGCCTCGGCGTAGCGAGCGACCTCGGCCTTGGGAACGGGGGTCGCGGCCAGGGCCGATGACGACATGCCCAGTGCGAGCAGAAGCGAAAGGATGGGCAGACGCATGCGCTTTCCTGAGGGTTATCGGACAGGCGGAGTATGCCAGCGCGCGCCCTTGTAGGAGCGGCGCAGGCCGCGAAGGTGCCGGCACCGAATCACCGATCGATCGCGATACCCGAAAGCTCCGATTCGCGGCTTGCGCCGCTCCTACAAACCGGTCCCACGACCGTCAGGGTGGCGGCAGCACCGGCGGTCCCTGCCCGCGCAACGCTTCGAGGATCTTCCTGCCTGCACGCCCATCCTGCGGCTGTATTCCCAGCCGCACTTGCTCTTCAACGATTGCGCGTCGGGTCAACGTGCCGATCATGCCGTCGGCGACGCCGATGACATAGCCACGTGCGAGCAACAAGGTCTGCAGCTGCCTGCGTTCGTTGCGGCCCAAGCCAGGATCGTCGGTCGGCCACGGCGTGACCAGCGGACCACCACCGCGCAGGCGATCGGACAGGGTGGCGATGGCCAGCGCATAACTCTCGGCAGCGTTGTAGGAATAGATCGCGTCGAAGTTGCGGAACACCAGGAATGCCGGCCCATTCACACCTGCCGGCAGCAGCACGCCAGCCTGCATGTCGGCCGGGGCAATGGAAGCGCCATCGATGCGGGTCACCCCGCGCGCAGTCCAGTCGGACAGTGGACGCTTGTTCTTCCTGCCGGCCAACGCGGCATCGAAGCCTGTTGGCAGCTTTACCTCATAGCCCCAGGGTTCGCCCGTTCGCCAGCCCGCAAGCTTCAGGTAGTTGGCAGTGGAGGCAAGTGCGTCCGGAATGCTGGCAACCAGATCGCGACGTCCATCGCCGTCGCCATCGACCGCGATGCGCTGGTAGGTCGACGGCATGAACTGGGTATGCCCGAATGCGCCGGCCCAGGAGCCGGTCAGTCCTTCGGGCTTCAGGTCGCCTGTCTGCAGCAGCTTCAGCGTGGCAAAGAATTCGCCGCGGAAGAATGACTGGCGCCGGCCGAAGCACGAGAGCGTGGCCAGCGACACCAGCAGCGGTCGCTTGCCGAAGGTCTTGCCGTAGTCGCTTTCCACGCCCCACACCGCGACCACTGTGGCCGGGTCGACGCCATATTGTTGCGAGACCCGGGCGAGCACGGCCGCATTCGTTTTCAGCATCGCCTGGCCATCGCTGATGCGCTGTTCGTCGACCAGTGCAGCCAGGTAGTCCCAGATCGGAGTGCTGAATTCGGGCTGCGCGTCGAGCAGCTCAAGCACGCTCATGTCAGGCACCAGCGTTTGCGTGTAGCGGTCGAAGGCATCCGCGGTGACGCCGCTGCTCAAGCCCTGGGTGCGCAGGCCGACAAGGCAATCGGTGAACACCAGGTCATCGGCGCGTGCATTGCCGGCACAACCAGCGAAGAGCAACAGTGCGAGCGAAAGGCATCTGGAAACGATCATTGGATATTCCCGACAGCCCGGTGAAGCTGTCGCCACGGACAGAGTATTCCGCATCCGACGTCGGCTTTGCATAAACGGAGCGCATCGGTGAACCGGGTCGTGCTGGCGGCGAGCCAGTACTGGCATTCACAAGGCCGCTTGAAATCAGTTGCAGGCCGACAAAAAGGCCCCGCGATGCGGGGCCTCGTTGCGGCTATAGAACGGGGTAGCAGTTTCAGCTGCGACGGTTGCGACTGTATTCGTCGTGTGAACTGAAGGCATCCTTGACCGCCGCCTTGGCCCGCTCCCAGGTCAGTCGCGAGCCTCCCGGGGTCTTGTCCCAGCCCTGCTGCAACTCGTTTTCAAGCTTGTCGTCCCAATCGCGGTCGGAATAGCGGGTACGCGACTGGGTTCCATAGCGATAGGCCGGACGATAGTCCTCGAAACTGTCGTCTGCGGTGCGATACGACGCATTGTCGAAGCGTGAAGCGAAATAACGATCGCTGTCTTCGTAGGTGCTGTAGGTACGGTCGGTGCGATTCCAGGAATCGCGCACCGCGTCGCGAGCTTCATCCCAACCCAGCGAGGACTTCGCGCGTGCGCTATCCCAGCCCTGCTTCAGCGCTTCCTCGGCATCTTCCCAGGTGCGGCCGGCACGGTTCTCGCGTGCCTGCAGGCCAAAGCCATAGGCCGGTGCGTAATCGCGATCAAAGTCCCGGGTGGCGTCGACATAGGGGCGATTCTTGTATTCGCTGCGCCAGTATTCGGTTTCGCCGGTCGGGTCGATACGCTCGGCAACGCCCTTGCCCGCTGCTGCACCGGCCACCACGCCAACTGCGGCCCCCACCAGCGTGCCGATCGGCCCGAACATCGTGCCAGCCAAGGCACCCGCCGCGGCACCACCCGCGACGCCACCGACACCTACGCCGACTGGATGCGAACCAGGCGTCCCGGTCAGCGGATCACGGTTGAGGTCGTCGGCTTGTTTATGGTCGTTCATGGTTTGAATCTCCTTGTGCGGGTTCGCGGCCTCGGCGAGATTCGCCGTGAGGGGACGAATGCCCTGAGCCGACGTTCTGACAAAGCTGGTTAAGCCGCCGTGGCTGGCATGTGATCAAACCAGAAGTGAATTCCAGCGCATGCCTTCACCCGTTGACAACGAGATGGCCTGAGCGGCAGCGCGCACGCCCCACGTCAGCCTTGGTTGATCTGCACGCAGCGTGCCTGCCTGTTAACGCATGAAGAAAAATTTGCCGCGCAAGACGCGCCATTGCAAGTAGGCCGCTGCCACACGCAGCTCCTGCTTCGGAAATGCTGCCCGCTTGCGTAGCGGCGTGCAGCGCTACTTCAGCGGTGCAAGCAGCTGCGCCAGGCGGTCGGGGGTGCCTGGAATGCGTTGCAGGTGTGGATGGCGCACGCCGCCCCGGTAGTCGATCCGCACGCTGCGGAAGGCCTCGCCCTGCTTCACCAGCAATTCGATTGCCCGGGAGTCCTTGCGTGCCGTCTCCAGCGCCCGCAGCAGTCGTTCGGGCTTGTAAGCCATGCCTGCCACGGCGACCAGTTGCATGTCCCTGGCCAAGCCAGCCTTGAAAGCCGGACTGTCCCACAACACGTCAGTGATGCTGCCCCCCTCGCTGGCCACCTTCAAACCCAGCGAATAGCGGAAATCGTCGTATTTTCCATCGCTTTCCGCATCGCGGATCGCGCTGTTCGGTTGTCCGCTATACACCAGTTGCCAGCCGGCCCCGGCCAGCCCCTGCAATGGCGCGCCGGGACCGTGATTGCCGATGCGTTCGCGCAGGTACGTCGCCCAGTCGTGTGCTTGCACCCGGTCCAGGGTTGCGACAACTTCGTCGAAGCCATAACGGTGGACCTCGGGCTTTCCCGTGTAGCCACCAAAGAAGGCGTGGGCGAAATCATCGAGCGAGCGCTTGTCCTTGGACAACGCGCGCAGCCGGGTGTCAACGTCCAGCCAGACCAGCACGCCTTCGTCGTAGAAATCGTAACTGCGCTGCCAGTCTTCCCAGGCCTGCGGCGCATCGTTGAAGTCGACGATGCCCTGGTACACCGTGTCCTGCAGATTGCGCCAGTCGCGTCCTGCGCGGTGCTCATAACTGGCCGCGGTTTCGGCCAGGACGTCGAGAGCCTGTTGCGGGGTGTACAGCCCGGCACGCGCGGCCAGGACCCAGGCCCAGAACTCGGTCTGCCCTTCGTAGACCCAGAGCAGGTCGTTCTGCATCGGGGTGTTGTAGTGCGGCGTCCATAGCTTCGACGGACGCATGAACTTTCCATTCCAGCTATGGGTGTATTCGTGCGGCAGCAGGTAATTGTCGCTGAACGGTGCTTCGCCGGTCAGGTAACCGGGGAAAGTCCCGTTCTCGCTGGACTGGTGATGCTCCAGGCCGATGTCGCTGAACTGGTCCGACAGCGCCAGCAGGAAATCGTAATGCGCGTAGGGACGCGCGCCGAATACGCGGTCGGCCTGTCGCACCAGTGCGCGGTGCGCTTCGAGGATTCCAGGTTTAGCCTCGAGCAGTTCCGGCGCGTCGGCAACCACGTCCAGGTGCACCGGGATCTTCGCGCCCGGATCCAGGTCGTAGCGCTTGAAATAACGACCGGCGTAGACCGGGGAATCGACCAGGTCGACCAGGGCCAGCGGCTGGAAGCGGATCGTGTCTCCATCGCTGCCCGCCTGTTCCAGTGCAGTGCCGTACTGCCAACCCGCCGGCAGGCGCAGGCCGGGCTGGAAGCGGATGCGTCGCGCGTCATAACCCGCCGGGTACAGCAGTAGCCGCGACCATTGCACCGACATCATTTCGGTGGTCATCGCCACCCGGCCCTGGTCGGCGGCAGTGGGCGACAGCGACTGGAATTCGATGTCCAGTTGGGTCACGCCCGTCGGCACCTCCAGTTCGAAGGCATAGACATCGAGCGGATCGCGCCGCCATTCGATGCGCTGCCCGTTGCCCGTGATCAGCAGCCCGGCGAATTGGTTGATCGGTCCGGTGGCGGCGTGGTTGCCCGGGATCCACTGCGGATACCACAGCTTCAATGCGCCCGGCTGCACCGGAATGCGTTCACGCACCTGGTAAATGCGGCGCGCCAGGTCGGTGGCGTCGACCGTGAGTTGCAGGGTGCCGGGATAGTCGGCGTCGGATACCACGGCCCGCGGACCAGGTTCATTGGCATGGGTCACGCCAACGACCAGCAACAGCGACAACAGCAACAAGGCAGACAGCTTGGACATGGGTGCCACGCAATTCCCCGATGAAGATCTCATCGTAACGTCTCCACCCCACCCAGGAGCGCCCGATGGGCGCGAGGCTTTCAATCGGATCGCGAAATACCCGGGAGCTCGCGCCCATGGGGCGCTCCTACAGGGCGTGCGAGCCTGCGCCGCGCCGCCAGACCAGGGTGCGGTTGTTGGCCGGCATGGTGATGTCGTCGATCAGCTCGAGGCCGATTGCGCGGGCCAATCCATCCACCGCCTCGAAATCACGGATGCCCATGCGTGGATCGCGGGTACGCAACGAGGCGTCGAAATCACGATTGCTATGGCTGCTGAATTCACCGCCGTAGTTGAAGGGTCCGTACACCGCCAGGGTAAATGCGCTTGCAGCGCCAGGCGCGAAAGCCAGCATCTCGCCCAGGCCCACGAACATTGCCTCCACTTCGTCCCAGCCCATGATGTGCAAGGTGTTGGCGGTGAATACCGCGTCGAATTTCGAGGCAGGCCATGAACCATGGGCGACGTCGAGTTCGACCGGTGCCGGGGTATTCGGCAACGCCGCGTCCTCCAGCCATGCGCGGATCCCCGGCACGTGCTCCGCGCGGTCCGAACATTGCCATCGCAGCCACGGCATCGCTGCGGCGAAATACAGCGCATGCTGGCCGGTGCCGCTACCGATTTCCAGGACCTGCGTGCACTGGACAAAATGCGTGCGCAAGACCTGCAGGATCGGGTCGCGGTTACGTTCACAGGACGGCGCGTTGGGCCTCGTATTCATCTGTGGAGCATCGCACGACGCGACCCGGTCAGGTCGCCCGGGCTGCTTCCAGCGCGCGCTCCACTGCCTGGAAGACGTGGCCCATTTCCAGTGGCTTGCGCAATACCTGCAGGGAAACGCCGTCGGACCACCCGTCTTGCGGGGCCGGCCTGGCCGGGTCCTCCAGCATGATGACCGGACCGGCGTAGCCTTTTTCGCGCAAGGCCTGCAGCAGGCTCGTCGCCGATGCCTGCAGGATGTCGCTGTCGATGATCAGCAACTCGGGGATTTCCACATCAAGCAGGCGCAGCGCCAGCACCCCGTCATGCGCCTGCATTGGATCGTAGCCCTGGCTGCTCAGCGCGTTGCTGACCAACGACAGGCGCGTTGCGTCACCATCCAGCAGCAAGATGCGCTGGCCATGGCCTTCGGCCGCTGCCATTGCGTCGCCGGTTTCGTGAACCACCGGCAGCATCAGCTCGAAGGTGGTGCCCTGGCCCAATTGGCTGCGCAGCTCGATGCGCCCCTGGTAACTTTCCACGATGCGCTTGCATGACATCAGTCCCAGCCCGGTGCCGTCGCTCTTGGTGCTGAAGAACGGCGTGAACATCTGCGCCTGGGTTTCCGCATCCATGCCGATGCCGGTGTCGCTGACGCGGATGCGCACGTATTCGATGGCGGCGAGTTCGGCGCGGTCCGCAGCCAGGGTCAGGACACCGCCCTCGGGCATGGCCTGCATCGCGTTGAGGCAAAGGTTGAGCAGGCATTGCTGCAATTCCGTGTAGTTGGCGTCGATCATCAGACCGTCGGGCACCGGGTCCACCTGCAGCCGGACCTGGCGCGGCAAGCTGCCCTGCAACAGCAGCTGCACCGCCTGGAACAACGACGCCACCGGAATCCGCTCGCGCGCCGCGCGCGAGCCGCGCACGAACGACAGCATCGACTCGGCCATCTCGTGGCCGCGACGCCCGCACTCGGCGATGACATCGCCCAGTTTGCGTACCTTCGGGCTGTCGCTGTGCATGGACAGCAGGTCGGGCACGATCAGCAGCGGCTGCAGGATGTTGCGCAAGTCATGGCTTAGGCCGGCGGCCAGCATCGCCAGGCAATCCAGGCGTTGCGAACGCAGCAATTCCTTCTGCACGCGCTCGCGTTCCAGCTCGCTGCGCGCTTCGCGGATGGCGCGCGCGGAGGCAGCGGGCAGGCGCGCGGTCTTGTCCTTGAGGATGTAGTCGCTGGCACCGCGCTGCAGCGCCAGCACGGCGGTTTCCTCGCCCATGGTTCCGGAGACGAAGATGAAAGGCACCCCGGGCGCGCATTCGCGCACGATGCCCAGCGCTTCGTAACCGGAAAATCCCGGCATGCTCAGGTCGGACAGGACCAGGTCCGGCTTGAATTCACCGATGGCCCGGCGCAGTGCCTCGCCGGAATCCACGCGCAGGAACTCGGCCTGCAGATCCGCATCCAGCAGCTGCATGCAGATCAGTTCGGCATCCATTTCCGAATCCTCCACCTGGAGAACGCGGACCTGACCTAGCGGCGCGGCACTGTGCGGCATCTGCTTCAGTCCTTTTCCGGCGCCTGGTTGATCACCGCCCAGAACGTGCCCAGCAGTTTCACTGCCTGGAAGAACTGGTCCACGTCCACGGGCTTGACCACGTAGGCATTCACGCCCAGGTCCCAGCTGCGGGCCAGGTCGCTCTCCTCGCGCGAGGAAGACAGGATCACCACCGGCAGGGTCTTCAGCTTTTCATGGGTGCGGATCTGCTGCAGCACTTCCAGCCCGTCCATGCGCGGCATCTTGATGTCGAGCAACAGGACTGCCGGCAGGCCTTCGGGGCGGTCGGCGTAAGCGCCACGACGCAGCAAATAGTCCATCGCTTCCACGCCATCCTCGACATGGACGATGGGATTGGCCAGGTGGGCTTCGCGTAGTGCGTCGACGGCCATCTCGGCATCGGCGGCACTGTCTTCGGCCAGCAATATGGTGCGGATTCCGCTCATTGGGACGACTCTCGGGTGTTGGGCGCATCGAGCGCGGGAGGAATGACGAAGTGGAAGGTGGCGCCCTGGTCGACTGCGGACTCGGCCCAGATCCGCCCGCCATGGCGGGTCAGCACCCGGCGCACGCTGGCCAGGCCGATGCCGGTGCCGGCGTAGTCGCTGGCCTTGTGCAGGCGCTGGAACACGCCGAACAACTTGCCGGCGTACTGCATGTCGAAACCCGCACCGTTGTCGCGAACACTGAAATGGTGGCTGCCGTCGGCTTCCAGTGAATGTCCGACCTCGATGCAGGCGACCGGACGCTTGCCGCTGTACTTGAGCGCATTTCCCAGCAGGTTCTGCCACACCTGGCGCATCATGTTCTCGTCGGCCACCAGCATCGGCAGCGACGCGATCTGCCAATCGATTCGCTGGTGGCTGGCGGCGGGGTCGTTCTTCGCATTCGACTCCAGCATGGAGCGCGCCTCCTCGACCAGCGACTGCATGTCCACCGCCTGCAGGCGCAGCGCGCTGCGACCCAGGCGCGAGTACACCAGCAGGTCGTCGATCAGGTCGGACATGCGCTTGGCCGAATCACCGATCACCTTGAGGTAATGGCTGCTCTTTTCGTCTGCTTCCTCGCCCAGGTGGCGGCGCAGCTTGTCGGAGAAGCCGGCCACGTGGCGCAGCGGCGCGCGCAGGTCGTGCGAGACCGAATAGCTGAAGGCCTCGAGTTCGCGGTTGACATCCGATACCTGCTCGACCTTGCCCTCCAGCTGCCGGTTGAGGTCGTTAATTCGCTGCTGGGTGGCCTTCTGCGCGCTGATGTCGCTCAGCGTCATCAGGACCACGCCGTCGTCCTTGTCAGGCAGGACCATCAGGCGCGCGTTGATCAGCAGGGTGCGCACGACACCACCTGCCGTACGTTGCTGGTGTTCGAAATCCCAGAGTTCGCGGCCCCGGGCCAGAACGTCGGCCAGGCGCTGGCGGATGACCGGATCGTCCCACGCCCCGTCGCCCACTTCATCCAGGGCCGGCACGCGATCGACCGCGCTCAGGCCGTAAAGCTCGGCAAAGGCGGTGTTGTGCATCAGGATGCGCTGCGCGGCGTCCATCAGCACGATCGGTTCGCGTACGGTCTGCAAGACAGCCAGCGCGCGTGCGCTGGCGCGCGCGGAGGCACGTTCCGCCTGCAGGCGCTGGGCCAGCAGTCGGCCCAGCAGGTACGTGACCAGCGTGAGCAGCAACAGCTGCGCCAGCATCGAAGCCCAGCCCAGCCACACTGCCAGGGTGCGCTGGCGCTGCGCATCGCGAGTGCGATCGGCCAGCAGGTCGTGTTCGCCGGCGAGGATCGAGTCCAGCAACGGGCGTACCGGGTACAGGACCGTCAGTTCCTGGAGCAGCGGCATGGCGTCGGCGGCCGGCGTATCCGCCAACCGCGCGGCCACGGCCAGGCGTCGCTCCATCAATTCCTTCAGTTGTCCGATTCGGACCTGCTGCGACGGGTTGTCGAGGGTCAGGTCGACCAGTGACTGCAGGCTCTGATGCATCTCCCGGGGACCGTGCTCGACCCGTGTGCGCGTTGTGGCGGTGCCGCCGCCCATCGACAGGATCATGGCTGACTGCTCGGTTTCGCGCAGTTCCACCGTCAGCGCGTTGACCGCCGATTCCACCTGGTGGGTATGCGACACCGCCTCGGCGCCCCGCAGGCTGGCCCGGGACAGGTTCTGCAGGATCAGGAACGGTACCAGGATGATCAACAGCACGATGGCCGCCAGCAACGGCAGCCGCCACCGCCCCCATCCGCTGCGCGTGTCATGTGTTTCCTGCATTGATTCCCGACCCCACCCGGACGCCCTGCGCGATCACAGGCCGGCCAAGGTAAGCGGCAAACATTAAGACCGCGTCAATTCTTGTACAAGCGCCGCGCCAACTCAGCCTGCGGCGCGGATATAGATCCTCTTGTTGGAAGAACCGGCGACCGGCCGTTCCTCGACCAGGAAATGCTTCGGCTGGTGCTTCAGCAGGTCACTCAACTTGCGGTGCCCGTACAGGCGCGGGTCGAAATCGGGGCGCACCTTGTTCAGGTAGCTGCCTACCGTGCCCAGGAAGGCCCAGCCGCTGTCGTCGGAAGCTTCCTCGATGGCCTGTCGAATCAGCGCGATCGGCAGTGGCGTGCTGCTCCTGTCCTTTTCGCTGGCGTCGGTTGCCGGCGTGGCGGGCACCGACGCGGCCACGGGCGCGGCAGCGGATGCCGGTTTTTTCGGCATGGCCTGCGCAGCTTTCCTGACCGGACGGGGGGCGACGGGCTTGGCGGTTCCGGTGGAAGCGTCAGTGCGCAGGACCTCGGTATAGATGAACTTGTCGCAAGCCTGGACAAAGGGGTCCGGGGTCTTCTTCTCGCCAAAGCCATAGACGGTCAGGCCTTCCTCGCGCAGGCGCTGGGCCAGGCGGGTGAAGTCGCTGTCGCTGGACACCAGGCAGAAGCCGTCAAAGCGCTGCGTATACAGCAGGTCCATGGCATCGATGATCATCGAGCTGTCGGTGGCGTTCTTGCCGCTGGTGTAGGCGAACTGCTGCGCCGGGCTGATCGAATGCCGTAGCAGGGCCGCTTTCCACTGGGTCATGCGCGGACTGGTGAAATCGCCATAGATGCGCTTGACGCTGGCCACGCCGTACTTGGCCACTTCCGCCAGCAGGCCTTCGATCACCGATGGCTGCGCGTTGTCGGCATCAATCAACACCGCCAGCCGCGGCTGGTCGTCGTCGTGGTCGGGCTTGCTGTTGTTGCGGGACTTCATTGCCTGCTGCTCCCTGCTGGTGGGCGATGTTCATGCAATTGTGCCCGCTGCACGGTTGCGGTGCAGCGGGTGCTGGTGCAGTGACGTCGGCGAGACCGTCAATTGCCGCCCACCGGCGCAGGGCTTGCCTGCGTGCTGTTCAGGCGCGTTGCAACAGGCGCAGGCCAAACCAGTCGTTCGGATCGTTCCAGCGGCACACGACCTTCAGTCCGGCCCGCGCGGCCAGCGCGGCGAAACCGGCGTCGGTGTACTTGTGGCTGTATTCGACCTGCATCGCCTCG
>JBDTPP010000094.1:0-12225 GCA_039932615.1 Pseudoxanthomonas sp. | reverse complement strand
GTCCACCCATAGCCACCACCGCGTTTCGCCTTGAACCCGATGATTCCATGGGGGTTTTTGTTGCCGCTCATAACGTCTGGCCGGCCGTCGACGCGAGCCGGACGAGCCATTCGCGCGCTGGCAGGGGCGCCATTTCCATCGACCTTGGGACAAACAAGCTTGCCGTCGCTGGCTCGGCGGGCTGACAGCCAGCACCACTTCTGCATGGCGCTTGTGCAACTTTCCAACGCGATTGCCTTCATCGCATTGGTCTTGCGGACGCAATTAATCGGGTTGATAGAGTTGTCCGCCCGGTGGACGCACGATGGGACCACAGGAATTTCAGCAGTTCGACGTGGTCCTGTTTGGACAGGACACCGTCAGATGGTCTGCTCGATACCATGTCAGGTGACATTGAACGTGGTGCCTTTGCGGCCCTCTTCCTCGACCCGCGCAATGAGCTGCTCGGCCGCATTGCCGGCCCGGGTCTCCCTACCTTGCTCGCATACGGGTCGAGGTTGCGCAGGCTGGCCGATCCCGCAAGCCGGGGGTGCGGAGACAGCCGGCCGCTGGCAGCGGTAAAAATGAAGATACGGCCTCTGATTTCTCCCGCTTTCCCACCTCCCCAGGCCTTGACCATCACCAAGTACGGGACACCTGATTGGACACCAAGCTGGCAAAACTGCCCGTAAAGGAACATCTGGTCGCCAGACCGGCCTACTTCAGTGGGGAATGATGAAAATGCGTAGTCGTATCGAAGATGTAGCCACGGCTGCTGGCGTGTCCATGAAAACGGTATCGCGAGTTCTCAACAACGAACCCAACGTCCGTGAGGAAACACGTGATCGCGTCTTGCAGGCAGTCGTGAAATTGCAATACACACCGAACTTGGCGGCCCGAAGTCTGGCTGGCCAACGTTCGTACGTGGTAGCTCTTGTCTACAACAATCCTTCGCTCAACTACCTGATGGAAATACAGGCCGGCATGCTCGAGGCCTGTCGCGCCCACCACTACAACCTGATCCTTGCGCCAGTGGGTTCTGGCAAGCAGCACACGAAAGCGGGCATGAAGGGACTATTCGAGAACTTCGAACCCGATGGCGTGGTCTTGATTCCGCCCCTTACCGACGACAACATCGTGCTGTCTTACCTGGAGCAACACGAGGTGCCGTTCGCCTGCATCGCGCCACGCGATCCACGCACGCGCATCGGCGTGATGATGGAGGAAACCGCCGCAGTTTCCGAGCTGATGTCCAGGTTGATCGAACTCGGTCACATTCGCATAGGCCACATCAAGGGGCCACGTTCGCATGGTGCCTGCCAATGGCGTTACGCGGGGTATCGCGATGCACTGCGCAAGGCAGGGATCGCCTATGATCCCGAGCTGGTGACGCAAGGGGAATTCTCCTTCGAATCAGGCATGAGCGGCGCCAACACGCTACTCGACCTGGATCAGCGGCCGACCGCAATCTTCGCGGCCAACGACGACATGGCAGCCGGTGTGATCCGGTCCGCGGGCGAAAGAGGCATCGTGGTGCCACGGGATCTGTCGGTCTGCGGCTTCGACGACACGCCGATCGCGCGACACATCTATCCCGCTCTGACTACGGTACGTCAGCCAACCTCAGAGATGGGCCGCCTGGCGACCCTGGAACTCTTCGACCGCATACGCACGCCCGGGGCCGGGCGCATGGTCCACGTACATCACACGCTGCTGTTCCGTGAGTCGACAAGACCGCCGAAGAAGCGCTGAGAGCCAGCATGCGACAACATTTGCCTAGCCCGGGGAACGACAGGCCGCGAACAGGTCGCCCGCAGGACGATAGACGTCGGCGCGGACCTGCAACAAGCCCAGCACCGAGGGGAACAGGTTGTCGTGGCTTGCCGGTTGCGCGGCTTCACGACGCAGGCAGGCCAGGTCCAGTCCCGAATCGCTGAGCATTCCCGGCGAAAGCCACATAACCATCGGTACACGGGTCTGCTCCTGGGGTGCGACCGAATAGGGCATGCCATGCAGGAACAGGCCCTTCTCGCCCAGCGATTCGCCATGGTCGGAGACGTAAATCAGCGCAGTCTCATAGTCGGTCTGCTTGCGCAGGAAGCCGATGGCCTCGGCCAGCACGTGATCGGTGTACAGCAGTGCGTTGTCGTAGGCGTTGACAATGTGTTCGCGCTCGCACTGACCCAGTTCCGGGTTGTCGCAGGTAGGAGTGAAGCGCTTGAACGCCGGCGGATAGCGTTCGAAATAGTTGGGGCCGTGGTTGCCCAATTGATGCAGCACCACCACCCGATCTCCTTTCACCGGCAACAGCTGTGCCTGGAGGCCCTTGATCAGGATCTCGTCCAGGCAACGCTTGCCATTGCACAGGTCTGGATCCCTGGCATCGTCGAGGCGTTCGATAGGCAATCCATCGCATACGCCCTTGCAACCAGACTGGTTGTCGCGCCACAGGATCGCAATGCCGGCATGGTCCAGTACGTGCAGCAGAGATTGATGGCTGCGGATCTTCTTTTCGCTGTAGTCGCGACGGCCATACGACGAAAACATGCACGGCAGCGATACTTCGGTGCTGGTGCCGCAGGAAGTCACCTGCGGGAAATTGATCAGGTCCGGGATCCGTGCAAGCTCAGGCGTGGTCTGGCGTGTATAGCCATTCAGGCCCCAGTTCTGCGCGCGTGCGGTTTCACCCACCACCAACAGCAGAAGTCGGGGCTTGCTGCCGGCCGCCCGTGGCTGCTGTCGCGCATCCAATCCTACCGGCAACAGCGGTTTCTTCGGACCCGGCGGCGAAGACAGCAATACATTGGAGAGCGAGACCACGTAGTTGGCCGGGGTGACCAGGTAACGCATTTCGCGGTGGCTGCGCAGCAGTGAAGAGAAATCCTGGGACGACAACATCGCCCCGCCGCCAATCAGCAAGGCCATACCCAGCAGGAACAGCGCACGGATGCCCAGCGCGCGTGGCCAACTGCGCCTGCGCAGGCGAACCCGCCATAACAGCAGGATAGGCACCAGACTGTAGGCGAGGGGAATCAGCAACCGCGCCGACAGCAATTCGCTGGACTCCTTGGTGTCGGTATGGAGCACGTTGCGCACCATGTCCGGGTCCAGGTAAACGCCATAGGAGGCCATGTAATGACTGGCCATCGCGGTTACCAGCAGCAGTACCGTCAGCAATGGCTTGGCGATCCAGCGGTTGACCACCAACCCCAGCAGCAAGGCATGCAGCGCCGTGATAACCAGGAACAGCGACAGCGCGAAGCGCCATTGCTGCAGCGGATGCGGGATCGCTGCCTGCCAGAAGGCAGCATTGCTGAAAACCGTGAAGAAAAGGCTGCACAGGACGATCAGCCATTCGCTGCCGAGCTGCGGACGCAGCCGCCACCATGCAACCCCGGGATTCTGGTCCGGGCCGGCAATCCCTGGATCCATCGGCGCCACGCTCACTTGGAAGACGTTGGCGACAAGCTACGGGGACGCCGCACCAGGATCAACCGGTAAAGGATCAGCGCTGTGAACCAGCAGATCGTCAAGGTCCACACATCGTGCGACAGGAAGTGCGCGCCGCGCAGCTGCTGCGCAATCCCGAACACCAGGCCCAGGCCGAGCGCGAAACCCAGGCCCCACCAGCGCAACGCCGGCCGGGTCGCCAGCAGGAAAAAATACAACGCGATCCAACTGTAGCCGGCACTGGCGTGGCCGGCGGGGAAACAGGCGGCACGGCCCAGGATTGCCGGCCGATGCTCGAAAAGGCCGTAATAAGCCTTGTCGCCCCCATACCGCAGCAGGTCCCACGGACAATCCATGTTGCTGTAGCGCTTGATCAGGCTCACCAGGCCCGCAGCCAGCAGTGTCGCCAGCAACAGGTAGAGCAGCGGCCGCCGCCACGGATGCATTTGCGGAATGAACAAGGAAGCCAGCGTGGCAAGGGCCATTGCGATCCAGGCATCCCGGCTCAACCGGCGCCCGGTTTCATGAATCAGATCCTCGGTGACATGGGCCCAGCGCAAGCTCCAGGCATGGCCCTGCATGGCATAGACCCGGTCGGCCAGCCACTGGTCCGCGTGCAGGATCATCAGCACGAAGGAGGCGAGCGCGAACATGGCGAGCGGCAACCAGAGGTGCTGGCGATTGAAGCGCGGCCCGAAGCCCCACCAGTTGCCAAGGCGGTTGCCATGCAGCGGGATAGGACCGACTGCCAGCAAGGGTCGATCGCGGATGTGTTCCGGGGTGTGTTGCATCGCGCGCACGGGAATCGGGTGCGGCGAATGGTCCGTGCCTGGCTGTCGGAGGCACGTCGGAGTTTTGTTGGTGCCTCGTTAAAAGTCGACGCCGGTCAAGCATTGTTCAAGGCGTATCGTCGCCTTCGCCCTGTTGGAAAGGCGGAGTGACGCAGCCTGCTTTCCACGCAGTGCCGGGTACCAGCGACCATCGGTTGCGATTGGATTGGCCGATATCGACGACCTGCGCGGGGTCCACACAGGGCGAAACGGCGTCTTCCAGGACGAAGATCCAGCGCTGCGCCGGGTCCGCTTCCAACCATCTGCCAGCCCCCGACCATTGCTCTTCCCAGGATTTCTTGAAGCCGAAGTCCACGGTGGGCCGATCGCTCTGCAGCAGGTTCTGTTCCCGCCAGGCCACCATGCCGAGTTGCGCGTCTGGCCCGATGCGCTGGCCGACCCGCTGCATAAGCCGGCTTGCCGAACTGTCCGGGTCCACCGCCGGAGCCAGCCCTACGCCGTAAACCAGCCACAACAGGGCCGTGGCAAGGACCAGCGCGGTACCGACGCGACGCAATCGCGACCACAGGACCAGGCCACACGTCGCCGTACCCAATGCCAGCAGCCATGCCAGCATTGCCTGTACGGTCTGCGCGTCCATGCCTCGCCGCTGCGCCTGGTTTTGCGCCCATTCGCTGATTCCCGCCATGGCCGCGAGCGAAGCGCCCGTAGTCACCGCGGCCAGCGCGATCAGGTAACACAGCAAGGTCCAGCGCACCGCACGCCGCCGCATCAACCCTTCCAGCAAGGGCGCAGCGGCGACGCACAGGGCCGGCAGCGCGGGGAAGATATAGACCTCGCGCTTGCCCGGGCTTGCGCTGAAAAACAGCAGTACCAGCAGGCTCCAGCCCAGCAACAGCCAGAAGCGCGAATCACCGCGGCGCAGGCGCCGCCACCAGGCGGGCAGCAGCCACGGCAACAGCAAGGCGCCGGGCAACCACAGGGTCAGGATCACCTGCAGGTAGTACCAGGCTGGCTGCACGTGGTGCCAGGCGTTGGCGTAACGCGTGCCGGTCTGCTTGAACAGGAGCTCGTTCGCGTAAGCCTGCGCCGCCGGATCCTGGCTGGTATAAACCGTGAGCAGCATCGGCAGCAGCCAGACCCCGGCGCCGGCAGCAAAGCACAAAACGGCCACTAGCCAACGCCATGCATTGCCGGTAACCGCAATCGGCGCCGGCTTACGCCGCCAGCGCCATGCGACCCACGGCAACAACACCAGCAGGGGAAGAAACCCGACCCCCTTGGTCACCGTACCCAGGCCGGCGGCGAACATGCCCAGCCACAACATCTTCCAGTTCGGACCCAGCAACAGATGCCGCAACAGGCCCCACAACGAAAGCGTGGTCATGGCCACCAGGACCATGTCGATCTGTCCGCGCTTGGCCTGCAGGCCGAATTGCAGACATACAAAAAGCGCCAGCACCGCGTACTTCCCGACCCGACGATTCCACAGCCGCGCCGACAAGTCGTAGCTCAGCCACAAGGTCAGCAGCGCCGCCAGCATTGACGGAAGCAGGAACGCGACCCGCCAGTTGCCCACCATTTCGAAGGTGGCCGCCTGGATCCACATGAACACCGCCGGCTTCTCCGCGTAGAACTCGCTGCCACGGTGCGGGAACATCCATTGGCCGGTCCGCACCATGTCCTGGGCGGCAAGCACGAAGCGCGGCTCATCCGGTGGCGAGGGTTCGCGCAATCCAAGCCCGGCCAGCAAGCTGGCCGCGATCAACACGAGCAGCAACCAGAAATGGGGCGAGGCGAGGCGGTTACGGGTCAAGGGGGCCATGGCGTGTCCGACGGCGGTGATGGGGCGGCGACAGCCGGGAGATACATGATGGCCGCTTGCACGGGCAGCGTTACTTTCCGACGCCGTCAGTGGCCGGCCTTGTCGCGCCGCCAACCGCGATGCTGGATGTCCAGGTACAGGCTATAGAGCGCGGTGAAGGCGGGAAACAGGTTCTGGACCACGCCCACCGAATCCTGCTTTGCCGAGAACAAAAAGTAGCTGAGTGTCATCAGGCTGCCGACGATGCTCATGTACCAGAACAGGCGCGGGATCACCGGCTTGCGCGCGCGGCGCGAGGCAACGAACTGCACCGCCCAGCGGGCGCCGAACATCAGCGCACCGGTCAGCCCGATCAGCTTCCACGGGGTCATGTGCAGGCCGGTCCAGCCGAGCCACAGGATTTCCTGGTTCATCGAATGCATGCAGTGCTCACAGTTCTTCCACGCCGGTAACCTTGCTGCGGCTGATCAGCCAGGCTACGCCACGCAGGTCGCGCAGACCGACCCATGCGCGTTGCAGGTTGTTGTATTTGGACGTCCCGGTGGAGCGGCCGCGATGGTTGACCGGGACGCTGACCGTCTTCCAGCCCGCACGCTGCATCAATGCCGGCAGGTAGCGATGCATGTGGTCGAAATACGGCAATGACAGGAATGCCTTGCGCTCGAACAATTTGATCCCGCAGCCGGTATCGGGAGTGTCATCGCGCAGCATCCGCGAACGGATGGCATTGGCCCAACGCGAGGCCCAGCGCTTGCTGGCGGTGTCCTGCCGCTGGACGCGCCAGCCAGCGAACAGTTTGATGTCAGGCACCGCCGCATCGCGCGCTGCCAGCAGCTTGGGAAGATCGGCCGGGTCATTCTGGCCGTCGCCATCCAGGGTAGCCACCCAATACGCGCGCGCTGCCTCCACTCCGGTGCGGATCGCGGTGCTCTGCCCGCTCTGCGTGGCATGGCCGAGTACACGCAGCTCGGGAACCTGGCGCTTGAGTGCCAGCAGCGCCTGCAGGCTGCCATCACTGGAGCGGTCGTCCACGTACACGATTTCGAATGGAATGCGGCCGCGCAGGGCGACAACGATTTCATCGACCAGCGGGGCCACGTTCCCTACTTCATTGAAGACGGGAACCACCACGGAAAGCAGGGGTGTCGCAAGGGAATGGGTTTCGGTCATTGGGTTCCGGAGTCTGGTTTGCCGACGGCGCGCTGTCGGGGCATTGGAGCATGAATGCGATCTCCGGCTCCCTGTTCCGGCCAGCCACGCCGCAGTTCCAATGCCGCAACAGGTGTCCAGGCCGGGTTGCTGCGCAAGGAGAGCGGCATGCCCGGTACAGCCAATGGTATTCCAATCGTGCGACGATCCACTACCAGACCACGGGAAACCGGCATCGCTCCCGGGAACACGCGCATGCGGCTACTTATTATCGAAGACAACCAGAATCTGGTCGCCAATCTTTTCGACTATTTCGAAGCCCGCGGCCATGTGCTGGATGCTGCACCCGATGGAATCACCGGCCTGCACCTGGCCAGCACCCAGTCCTACGACGTGGTCGTGCTGGACTGGATGCTGCCGCGGATGGATGGCCAGGAAGTGCTGCGTCGCCTGCGCGAGAAACAGGACTCCGGGGTGCCGGTGATCATGCTCACCGCGCGCGACGAATTACCCGACAAGATCGCCGGCTTCCGCGCCGGCGCCGACGATTACCTGACAAAGCCGTTCGCCCTGCCCGAGCTGGAAGTCCGCATCGAGGCACTTCTGGCACGTGGGGGCGGCAGGAGTCGCAGTCGCGTGCTCGAAGTCGAGGGCCTGCGCCTGGACCTGTCCACTTTGGAAGCCAGTCGCGGCGGGCAGGTGCTGCACCTTTACCCGGCCTGCCGGAAATTGCTGGAAACCCTGATGCAGGCCAGTCCCGCCGCAGTGCCACGCGAGCGGCTCGAGCATGCACTATGGGGCGACGATCCACCGGATGGAGATATGCTTCGTTCGCACATCTACGAACTGCGGCGCAGCGTCGACGGTCCCTTCCCGGTGAAGCTGATCCACACCCTGCCGCGTGTGGGCTACCGGCTGGCGGCGATCAAGGACGAGAAAGTCCATGCGGCGTAACACGGGACTGAAGCGCCGCATCCTCTACTGGCTGGTGCTTTATACGGTCCTGCTGTCGGCCGTGGTGACCTTTGCCGGCGCGTCCATCCACGAACGGGTGGAACACCTGGCCTGGGAGTCGTTGCTGCGTTCGGAACTCGATTATTTCGACCAGCGCAGTCACGACAATCCGGGCTATCTCTGGAACGACACCGATAACCTGCGCATGTTCGGCGCAGGCGGCGCTCCGCCCGTGCCTGCGTTCATAGCCAAGCGCAAACGCGGTCTCCACGATGACGTCGTCGTCGATGGCAAGCAGAGCGCTGTACTGGTGGAACAGCTGAAGGGCAGGCAGGTGGCGCTGGCCCTGGATCTGACCGAATTCGAAGGCGTGGAAGACAAGATCACCGCAAGCGCGGTCGTCATCATCATCGGCGTGATCGTGGCCCTGGCCTTGCTGGTGATGTGGGGGTTGGGCCGCGTGATCGAGCCCCTGGCTGCCATGGCCCGGCAGATTGCCGGGCTGCAGCCGGAAAAGGCGGGGCAGCGCGTGTTCGCGGACGCCCGGGCGAGTACGGAAATGGTGGTTATTGCCGATGCCTTCAACGATTACCTGATGCGCAACGAGAGCTTCGTGCAGCGCGAACATGCCTTCATCGCGACCTCCAGCCATGAATTGCGCACGCCCATCGCGGTGATCGCCGGCGCAGCGGAACTGGCGCTGGCGCACCCCGACATACCCGCCGTCACCCGCAACCAGGTGCTGCGCATCCAGCGCACCGCACGCAACGTGGAGCAGTTGATTTCGCTATTGCTGGTCCTGGTCAAGGATCCGTCGCGATTGGGCGCAGTCAGCGAGCGTGTCGTGCTGGATCAGCTATTACCCGGCATCGTCGAAGACCATCGGCACCTGAGCCAGGACAAGAACCTGACCCTGATCCTCGAACCGATGCCGTCCTGCGAGATCGTGGCGCCGGAGGCCATCGTCCAGGCGGCGATCGGCAACCTGCTGCGCAACGCCATTGAGAACAGCGACCGTGGCGAGATCCGCATCAGCCTGCAGGCCGACGCAACCGTGGTCATCGATGACCCCGGCCATGGCATGTCGCCGGAGGAAATCAGCGCGATCTATGCGCGGCTTGCGCGTGGCGGCGGACGCGACGGCGGCGGCATTGGACTGGACCTCATCTCGCGCCTGTGTGAACACCTGGGCTGGCGCCTGGTATTTTCTTCCGTGCCAGGACGCGGCACCCGCACCACCCTGCATCTGGGCTAAGAGTGGCGCCGACAACCTGGGGTTGTGGGAGCGGCGCAAGGCCCGAGCTCTTGCTCGAATCCCGAGTACAAAAGCTCGCGGCTTACGCCGCGCCCACAAGTCACTCTCCGCGCGCTGCTTCCGCAAGGCGCTTCGCTTCCTGTTCCTGCGCCTCACGCGCGCTGCGGTCGTTCTCGCGCATTTCGTACCACATGCCGTTGAGGATCGCGAAGCTGGCGGCCAGGCTGACGCCGAGTATCCAGGAGAAATACCACATGGTCTTTTCCTCAGTAGGAGTGGTGGTTCTGTTCGATGCTTTGCGGACTCACCTTGCCGCGCAGCACGCGGTATACCCATGAGGTGTACAGGATGATCAGCGGCAGGAAAACGCACGCAGCCACCAGCATCACGAACAGGGTCATGTGGCTGGAGGACGAATCCCACAGGGTCAGGCCGGAGGACGGGTCCGTGGACGATGGCAGCAGGAACGGGAATACGGCGAAGCCTTCGGTCAGGATGATGCAGGCGATGGCGAGTGCAGACGCCAGGAAGGCGTAGCCTCCCCGACCGGTCCGCAGCAGGATCGCGCTCAACAGCGCACCCAACACGCCCAGTACGGGGAACGACCAGGTCCACGGCATCGCCTGGTAATTCGCCATCCAGCCGCCGGTACTCGAGCTGACCTGTTTCAGCAGCGGGTTGGACGCTCCCGCGGTTTCGACGGCACCGACGATCGCATGGCCGGTGATTCCGAATGCGACCCAGATTCCAGCAAGGACGAACAGGAGCGCTGTCGCCACTGCCGCGATGGATCCGTAGCGGCGCGCGCGCATCGCGACCGGTCCGTCGGTCTTGATCACCAGCATAGCCGCGCCATGCGCCACCAGCATGCTGACGCTGACCAGCCCGCACAGCACCGCGAACGGCGACAGCAGGGCGAAGAATCCACCGGTGTAATAGATGCGCAAAGTGTCATCGAAACGGAATGGCGCGCCCAGCAGCACGTTGCCCATGGCCACGCCGAACACCAATGCCGGCACCAAGCCGCCGACAAACAGCGCCCAGTCCCAGAGCGCGCGCCAGCGCCGGTCCTCGACCTTGCTGCGGAACTTGAAGCCTACCGGACGCAGGATCAGCGCCACCAGGATCAGGCACATCGCCAGGTAGAAACCTGAAAAGCTGACCGCATACAGGGCCGGGAACGCGGCAAAGATGGCGCCACCGCCGACGATCAGCCAGACCTGGTTGCCTTCCCAGACCGGCCCAACCACGTTAAGCACCAATCGACGCTCGGCATCGGTGCGGGCCACCGCAGGCAGCAGCGTGCCCACGCCCAGGTCGAAACCATCCATGACCGCAAAACCGACCAGCAGCAGGCCCAGCAGCCCCCACCAGATCAGGCGCAGAGTCGGATAGTCGAGGGGAATAATGTCCATGTCGGGCTCCGGTCAGGCGACGGTGGTGGAAGCAGCCGCGAGCGGCGCGCCTTCATGGTTGGGGCGATGCTCGCCACCGTGCACTTCGTCGGGTCCCTGCAGGACCACCTTGCGCAGCAGGTACACATCGACCACCGCCAAGGTGGTGTAAAGGACCACGAAGCCGGTCAGCGAAATGATCACCTGATGCAGCTTCAAGCCCGATGCCGCGAGGAAAGTCGGCAACACGCCATCGATGATCCACGGTTGTCTTCCATATTCGGCGATCAACCAGCCGGCCTCGATTGCCAGCCACGGCAGCGGCAGGCTCCACAGCGCGACCTGGAGGAACCAGCGGTACTTGTCCAGCCTCTGCACCGTTGCCAGCCAGAACGCCAGCGCAAAGAAACCGATGAAGTAGAAACCCACGCCGGCCATCAGGCGGAAGCTCCAGAACAGCGGCGCCACATGCGGAATGGTGTCCGCAGCGGCCCTGCTGATTTCCTCTTCGGTGGCGTTGCCGATGTCCTCGCGATAGCGCTTGAGCAGCAGCGCGTAACCCATGTCGCGCCAGTGCAGGTCGAACATGGCCTTGGCATGCAGGTCGTTGTGGTCGGCACGCACTTTCTGCAAGGCCGCGTAGGCGAACTGGCCATTGCGGATCCGATCCTTGGCCCGCTCGACCAGGTCGTCGATGCCCGGGATCTCGGTGTTGAAGGAACGCGTGCCGATCAGTCCCATCACCCACGGAACATGCACGGCGTAACCGTTGCTGCGCGTTGCCTGGTCGGGGATGGCGAAGACATTGAAGCCAGCCGGCGCCGGTTCGGTCTCCCACATCGCCTCGATCGCGGCCAGTTTCATCTTCTGGTTTTCGCCAGTGACATAACCGCTCTCGTCGCCAAGCACCACCACCGACAGCGCTGCAGCCAGGCCAAAACTAGCCGCCACGGCCATCGAACGCTTGGCCAGGTCGACGTGCCGGCCGCGCAACAGGTAGAACGCGCTGATCGACATCACGAACACCGCACCCAGCACGTAGCCCGCGCTGACCGTATGCACGAACTTGGCCTGGGCGACCGGATTGAACAGCACCGCCATGAAGTCGGTGACTTCCATGCGCATGGTGGCCGGGTTGAACTGCGCGCCGACCGGATACTGCATCCAGCCATTGGCGATCAGGATCCACAATGCCGAGAAATTGGTCCCCAGCGCGACCAGCCAGGTCACCATCAGGTGCTTGACCCGGGACAGCTTGTCCCAGCCGAAGAAAAACAGGCCGACAAAGGTGGCTTCAAGGAAGAACGCCATCAACCCTTCGATGGCCAGCGGCGCACCGAAGATGTCGCCCACGTATTGGCTGTAATAGGACCAGTTCATGCCGAACTGGAATTCCATGACGATGCCGGTGGCCACGCCCATGGCGAA
>JBDTPP010000093.1:0-12233 GCA_039932615.1 Pseudoxanthomonas sp. | reverse complement strand
TGCCCTTGCTTCCGGGCATCGGCACGAAGAGCAAATCCTCCCCAACCCTCCTTTTCCAAAGGAGGGAGTCGGTGTGAGACCTGCACCGCTACTCATCGCGCTGCTGGTGCTGTGGGGCCTGTCAGGCCTCGCGGTGCTGTTCGCCGGCGTGCCGCTGCACGCATGGCAGCTGGCCGGCACCGGTCTCGCGTTGCTCGCAGTGATAGACGCGTTGCTCCTACGCCGCCGCGACACCCCGCAGGTCACCCGCGAAATTCCCGAAGCATTGCCGCTAGGCATCGAACGCGACGTCACCCTGCGCGTCGAGTCGATGTCGCGCCAACGCGTCGACGTCTTCGACCTGCATCCGGGTGCGTGGCCGGCGCAAGGCATGCCGCAGCGTCTCAAGCTGGCGCCGGTGACCGCTTCCACTTTCAGCTATCGCCTGCGCCCGGTAGTGCGTGGCGATGCGACTTTCGATGGCGTGCAGTTGCGGATGACATCGCTGCTGCGCCTGTGGCGGCAGTCGCGCATCGCCGGCGCGCCGCAGCGGGTGCGCGTGTATCCCAACTTCGCGCCGCTGACCAAGTTCGCCTTGTTCAGCGCGGAACAGGCCTCGCGCCTGGTGGGCGCGCATCTCAAGCGCCGCCGCGGCGAAGGCACCGACTTCAACCAGATGCGCGAGTACCGGGTCGGCGACAGCCTGCGCCAGATCGACTGGAAGGCGACCTCGCGTGCGCGGAAACTTATTTCGCGCGAG
Source organism: Pseudoxanthomonas sp. (assembly GCA_039932615.1). Taxonomy (GTDB): domain Bacteria; phylum Pseudomonadota; class Gammaproteobacteria; order Xanthomonadales; family Xanthomonadaceae; genus Pseudoxanthomonas_A. The sequence continues at coordinate 11,494 of JBDTPP010000093.1, read as the reverse complement.
TACCAGGACGAAAAGAACCAGCAGCTGCTGATGATGGTCGATACCGGCCGGCGGATGATGGCGCGCGAAGGCGAGATCGCCCATTTCGACCATGTGTTGAACGCGACGCTGGTGGTTTCCTACCTCGCCCTGCGCCAGGGCGATGCGGTCGGCCTGTTCGCCAGCGGCGGCGAGTCGCGCTGGGTCGCGCCCAAGCGCGGCATGGCCACGATCGACACGTTGCTGCGCGCCAGCTACGACCTGCAGCCGCAGGCGGTGGCCACCGATTACCTGGCCGCGGCCACGGAGTTGTCGCTGCGCCAGCGCAAGCGTTCGCTGGTGATGCTGGTGACCAACGTGCGCGACGAGGACATCGAGGACCTGCTGGCCGCAGTGCGCCTGCTGCAGAAGCGGCACCTGGTCTGCGTCGCCAGCCTGCGCGAGCGCGCGCTGGACGAAGCCATCAACGAAGAAGTCCACGACCTGCCCGGCGCGATCCGCGCCGCCGCCGTAGCGCGCTACCTGGAACAGCGCACCGCCGCGCATGAAGCCTTGCGCAGCCACCGGGTCATGGTCCTGGACGTGGCCAGCGAAGAGTTGCCTGCGGCGCTGGTAGAGCGCTATCTGGCGGTCAAGCGCGACGGGTTGTTGTAACCCGGGCGCACGTGGGAGCGGCTTCCAGCCGCGAGCTCTCCGCTTTTCAAGGATCGTAGGATGGGTCGATCGCGGCGACACCCATCGATTTCCGTTCATCGAGCGAGGTGCAATCAGTAGCCTCGCGAATAATTAAGAGCCCGGGAATCACCTTGGCCCGATTCCACCGCGATGATGGGTGTCGCTACGCTCGACCCATCCTGCAATTTCTCTCAACGAGGGATGACATTGATTACTTCAATTGGACTTTGATTCTTTCTCCAACCGCGTCGCCCCACACAACCCCCAGACAATCATTACCAACCCCGCAAGTGACACCCAGTTGACCAGCATGCGCACGATGCCGAGTCGGGCGAAGATCGCGCTGATGTCCGTGGCCGCGCCCGTATTCGCGGCCTGGATCATCCAGGCCTGGTAAAGGCCGAAGCCCAGCTGCAACACCGCGCAGGCCAGCATCAGCCCGGCGCCGATCAAACCGAGTTGCCGTGGCTTACCCGGTCGCGCCACGGTCCAGAGCATCGCCAGGGCGATGCCGCAGGCCAGCAGCTCCGGGAACGAATAACCGAGCGTGGTCAGCGCGGGAATCAGGAAGGAATCCATAGATGATTCCTCAGTCGGCCGTGACCAGCGACGCATCCTTCCCGCGCAACGCCGCATACACCGGCGCCGTATCGGGACGCACGCCGTGCCACAACTCGAAACTCGCTGCGGCCTGTTCCACCAGCATGCCCAGGCCATCGACCACGTCGCGGCAGCCGGCGGTGCGGGCCCAGGCCAGGAACGGGATTGCCGCTTCGCCATAGTTGAGGTCCACCGCCAGCGTGCGCGGCGTGGACAGGGCGAACGGCAGGCGGAATTCATCGCCGGCGCTGCGGCCCAGCGAAGTGGCGTTGACGATCAAGGCGAAATCGCCTTCGTTGACCAGGTCGTCCCAATAGCGTGAATGCGCGCGGCCCGGTACGCCCAGCGCATCGGCCAGTGCGTCCGCGCGTTCGGGGGTTCGGTTGGCAATCATCAATTCGGAAACGCCTGCATCCAGCAGCGCTGGCGCCACCCCGCGTGCCGAACCACCGGCTCCCAGCAACAGGGTGCGCCGGCCTCGCAGGTCCAGGGCCAGGCGATCGGTCAGGTCGCGGACCAGACCGACGCCATCGGTGTTGTCGCCCTGCCATTGGCCGTCGCTGCGGATCAGCGTATTGACCGAACCCACGCGTCTCGCTCGCTCGCTGGTCGTGGCGCACAACGCGAAGGCGACTTCCTTCAGCGGCAGGGTGATGTTGGCGCCCTTGCCGCCGCCGGCCGCGAAGGCCTCCAGCGCCCGGGCGAACCCTTCCGGCGTGGCATCGATGGCGGTGTAGTCAAGGTCGATACCGGTCTGTTGGCCGAACGCGGCATGGATCCGTGGCGACAGCGAGTGCATGACCGGATGGCCGAAAACAGCATAGTGATGATTTGTCATGGCTTGGTATAAAGGCAGTCGGGAAGGGAATAGGCGGCAGCAATGAAAATCATGAAACGCAGGTTCGCAATGGCTGCCATGGCTTGCAGTCTACTCTCGGCTGCCGCCGTGGCGCAGCTGGCCGAATTCGGTATCGAGGGCATGGGCGTGGTCTCCACGCGCGACACCGAAGTCCGTGCCAGCGTCAGCGCCGATGGCCAGCGCATCGTCTGGGGCAGCACCGACCGTGCCGGAGGTGCGGGTGGTTGGGACCTGTGGCAGGCGCGATTGCAGGACAAGCATTGGAGCGACCCGCAGCCGTTGGCGATCAATTCGACGGCCAATGATTTTGATCCCTTGCTGAGCGCCGACGGCAAGTGGCTGTACTTCTTCTCCAATCGCAAGGGTGGGCAGGGTGGCGACGATTTGTATCGCGCCGCGGTCCAGGCCGATGGCGGTTTCGGCGTGCCGCAAAACCTGGGCCCGGGCGTCAACAGCAAGGGCGACGAATGGGCGCCGACGCCGAGTGCCGACGGACAGCGGCTGCTGTTCGCCAGCGATGGTTTCGGCAGCGTTGGCGGGCACGACTTGTTCGTGGCGCGCTGGAATGGAAAGGCCTTCGTCGATCCATGGCCGGTGCCGGGAGTGAACACGCAATTCGACGAGTTTGACGCGGCCTGGATCGATGGTGGCAAAGCACTGGTGTTCGCGCGCTCGGACGACGTGCAGAACAAGCCGATCCGGCTGCAGGTCGCGCACTGCGACGGCAAGGTCTATGCCGATATCGCGCCGTGGTCCTTGTCGTTCAACACCGCCGATGGGGCCACGCTGGGTCCGGTGCAGGATGTTTCCCGGCCGAATGAATTGCTGGTCACCGGTTCGGCGCCGTCACCCAGGGCGGGCAAGCTGGATATCTATCGCGTGCTGGCGCCGGGCACCCACGGCAAACCGGGCTGCCTGGAGTGATTGCGCGTGGGAGCGGCTTCCAGCCGCGAGCTCTTCTGTTTCTTCGGGGAAAAAGAGCAAGGGCGCGCGGCTGGAAGCCGCTCCTACGTCAGGCTTCGCGCAGCCAGCGCGCTGCATCCAGGGCGAAGTAGGTCAGTACGCCGTCGGCGCCGGCACGCTTGAATGCGGTCAGCGCTTCCAGCACGCAGGCGCGTTCGTCCAGCCAGCCATTGTTGAACGCGGCCTTGAGCATCGCGTACTCGCCGCTGACCTGGTAGGCGAAGGTCGGCACGCCGAATTCGTCCTTCACCCGTCGCACCACATCCAGGTAAGGCATGCCGGGCTTGACCATGACCATGTCCGCGCCTTCGTCGATATCCAGCGCCACTTCATGCAGTGCCTCGTCGGAATTGGCCGGGTCCATCTGGTAGTTGTACTTGTTGCTCTTGCCCAGGCTGCCGGCACTGCCGACCGCGTCGCGGAACGGGCCGTAGAACGCGGACGCGTATTTCGCCGAGTAGGCCATGATCCTCGTGTGCACGTGCCCGTCGTTTTCCAGCGCCTCGCGGATCGCGCCGATGCGTCCGTCCATCATGTCGCTGGGTGCGACGATGTCCACGCCAGCGCGCGCATGCGACAGCGCCTGCTTGACCAGTGCGTCCACGGTGATGTCGTTCATCACGTAGCCGCTGCCGTCGATGATGCCGTCCTGGCCGTGGGTGGTGAACGGGTCCAGGGCCACGTCGGTGATCACGCCCAGCTCCGGGAAGCGTGCTTTAAGCGCACGCACCGCCCGCTGGGCGAGGCCATCGTCGTCCCAGGCTGTGGCGGCATCCAGCGACTTGGCTCCTGGCGCGGTGACCGGGAACAGGGCCAGCGCCGGCACGCGCAATTCCAGTGCCTGTTCGGCGACCTTCAACAGTTCGTCGATCGACAGGCGCTCCACGCCGGGCATTGAAGGCACCGTTTCACGGCCGGCCAGCTCATGCACGAACACCGGGTAGATCAGGTCGTTGGCGGTCAGCACGTGTTCGCGCATCAAGCGGCGCGAGAAATCGTCGCGGCGCATGCGCCGGGGGCGGGTGTAGGGGTAAGCCATGGGGACTCCTCAATCCAGGCGCGAATGATACGCCTGCGGCTTGAGTCCCTCTCCCGCTGGCGCCGCAGGGTGTCCAAAGGTGAGAGGGGTTGGGTGAGGGTACGGCGAAGCCAGGGTGATTCGGATGCGACGAATCAAGGCGGTTCTGACGCAGTTGGCTTCGCCGCACCCTCATCCGTCGCTACGCGCCACCTTCTCCCGACGGGAGAAGGGAACTACCCGCCAATAACGCGCAGGAGCGACGAGAGTCGCGAATCAATCGTCCGCGAAGCCAGCAATCCGGCAAGGGCTCCTTCGCGACTCACGTCGCTCCTACGCGACGATTTCCGGTCGAGACAAGAGCAGGAGCTCGCGGCGGGACGCCGCTCCCACGAAGCGCTCCCACTAAACGCGTTCAGATGATCCCGCCGCCAATTCCCAGACGCACGATGGCGACCACGATGACGATGCCATTGAGCAGCAACCCGGTCCTGGCGCGTCCGGTCCTGGCGCTGGAAGTGAACAGGATGCCGATGGCGGCGATGATCGCCCCGACCGCGGCGAAGGGAATCAGGAACCAGTTGCCCCAGCCGAGCAGCGGAATCAGCGCCAGCACCATCCAGATCATGGCCACCACGCCCCACAACACACTGATCAGGCCCATGCGATTGCTCCTCATTGAATAGGCCGACTATAACCTTGGGTGCGTGCAGGCCCGAGGCCCGATAGTCATGGAATCCAGACCCCATCACCGCCAGACAGGCAACGGGTGTGCGAGCATTCAGTGCGTCCGGTCGATCATCCGGTCAACACTGCAGGGAATACCGCCATGAATCTTCGTCCCGCACTCTTCCTCCTGGTACTGGCACTGACGGCTTGCGCCGGCACTTCCAAGGTCATGATTGGCCAGGCGCGCCCGCCCGTGGATCCGGCCCAGGTCCGTATCTACACCACGCCGCCGCCGGGCTCGATTGAAATCGCCCAGCTTGAATCCTCCAGCGCCGTCGGCTTCGGCACCCAGGGCCAGACCGATGCGGCCGTAGCCCGGCTCAAGCGCGACGCCGCGGCGCTGGGCGCCAATGGCGTGATCCTGATGGGTGTCGGTTCCAGTGGTTCGCCGGTTGGCATGTCGGTCGGCGCCGGCAGCTACGGCAGTCACTCCGCCGGCGGCATCGGCATCGGTATTCCGACCACGCAGAAGAAAGCCGCGGGCGTGGCGATCTACGTGCCCCCGGGCGCGGAGCCTGCGCAACCCTGAAGAAACTTGCGTAGGAGCGGCTTCCAGCCGCGAGCTCTTGGCCGTTTTTCGAGCGGCCAATTTTTCCGGGTGCCCTGAAAGCTCGCGGCTGGAAGCCGCTCCTACGAGCGGTCGCTGTCTTACTTGCGCTGTTGCGCGGGAATGAACTGCTCCTTCACCGCCTTGGCCAACTGGTCCGGCGGCAACAGGCCCTGGTCGAGCAGGAAATTGTTGAAGGCCTTGCGGTCGAACTTCTTGCCCAGCGCCAGCTCGGTCTGCATGCGCAGTTCCAGGATCCGGGTGTAGCCGTAGAAATAGCTGCCGGCCTGGCCGGGCGCGTTGAAGGTGTAGCGGTCCAGCTCCTGGCGCGCCATCGGTTCGGACAGGCCCACATCCTCCTCAAGCACCTGGCGCGCGCGCTCACGATCGATCAACCCCAGGTTGAGGCTGGGGTCGAGCAACGCCCGCGCCGCACGCAGCAGGCGGAACTGCAGCGCGATCAACTGCCCATCCAGCGGCTCGTACGGCACCATCTCGGCTTCGGCATACAGCGCCCAGCCTTCGACGTTGACCGAGTTGAAGGCAAACAGGCTGCGCGCCAGCGACACCCCGCGTTCGACCATGGCGGTGAATTGCAGCTCGTGGCCGGGACGCCCCTCGTGCGCCGACAAGGTCCACGCGACCGAGTCGAAGTTGAAGTCATCGTAGTTCTTGCCCTTGCCGTCCTTGTCCGGATTGCCCAGCGGCAGCACGAACGTGCCCTGCTGGCCGGTGTTGCCGACCAGCGGCGCCGGCAGGAAATGCGGCGCCGGCTGCGCGGCACTCTCGGCCGGTGAACCCAACCGCATCTGCATCGGCCGGTTGGGCACGTCGACGATCTTCTCGTTGCGGATGATCGGATCGATCTGGTCGATGACGCCGCGGTAGAAGGTTTCCAGCTGGTCGTTGGCGATGCTGTTTTTCTTCAGCGCCTTGATAACGTTGCGGTAGTCGCTGGCATCGATGCCCTTGGCCTTGGCCACCAGCGGTGCCAGTTGCTGCATGACCGCACGGGTTTCCATGAACTCCAGCTGCGCGCGCTGCATCAGCAGGGCCGGATCGATATCGATGCCGTACTGCTTGAGCTGGTAGGCATACAGTTCCGGTGGCAGGCGCGTGTCGGTGCGCGCCTTGGGCAGGACCTTGCTGCGGGTCCACGCGTTGTAGTCCTTGAATTGCTTCTCCATCGCGTCCAGCGTTTCCCCGGCGCCTTCGATCTTGTACTTGGCGAACAGGTCGCGGATGCCGGAAACATAGGTATCCACGTTGCCAACGGCGCGTTCTACTTCCAGCTTGGTTGGCTGCAGCAAGGTCGTATCCGACAACTTCTCTTCATAGCGCTGCCGCGCCAGCGTGGCGGTCGCAGTGCTGCCGGGCATCAGGCCTGTGTACCGCTTCAGTCGATCCAGCGCCTTGGCGCGACGGTCCACGGGGGTCTGGTCCGACAGCAGGCCGTTGAGGCCGTTGAACACCATCTGTGGCGCGTCGCTCCACGGCAGCATCAGCTTCTCGTTGAGCTCACTGCCTTCGATGTTCTCGTCGGCGGCCTTGATCATGATCTCCAGGTCCTGGCGCACGTTGGCGTCGCGCTCCCCCTGCAGCTTGGCCTGCAGCTCGGCCCTGGCCTTGGCGGTCGCGTCGCGATAGCGCTTGCCGTTGTCCGGGCCCAGGTCGGCGACCTGGTCGTCGTAGCCGGGGATGCCGAAGAAACTGGCGAATTCCGGCTGGAACGGAGCCTGCGCCTGCAGCAGGATCTGCGCATTGCGGTTGCTTGCCTCCACCCAGGCCGGCGCTGCTGCGGGTTTGGCTTGCGTGGCGGGCGCGGCGGCCTGGGCGAAAACGGGCAGCGGTGCGGAGAGCGCCAGGGCGATGGCGAGGACGAGTGGCTTCATCGACGAATTTCCAGCGGAAAAGAAGATCGTCGACCCTACGCGTTCACGGGCGGGGGGGCAATGCGTCGGAGGTCACGCTGGTGATTTCCCTGCTCCCGGAGGGAGAAGGGATCGATAGGTCATTTGCCAATCAGGTCCGCCGGAATCGTCGGCTCGGACAGGATTTGCTCCATCGCCGCCCATCGCGCTCCGGGCGTTTTGCCCGCCGCATCCACGTAGCCGCGCACCAGTCCCAGTCCCAGCCCATAGTTGATGACGTAGCTGCGGTACTTGTCGACGAAACTGATCGATTGTTCCGCGCGTTCCGGCGACATCAGCTGGTACTTCTGTGCCAGCCGCACTGCTTCGGCGCGGTCGATGCGACCATCCAGATAGTCGCGTGCAAGGGTGAGTCGTGCGCCGGCCAGTTCGCCACGCGTCTGCTGCAGTTGCGCATCGCGCGCGGCCAGCGCCGGATCCAGTCCGGCCAGCGGATACAACACGTCACGTTCGAACGCCAGCTTCTCTTCACCGGAGAAGGCCAGCTCGATGCCGAAGTTGGCCGAGCCTTCGGCAATCAGCGACATCGGGCTGTACAGCGGGTACACGGTGAACTCTATCCAGCCGCGTTCCTTGTACAGGCGCTGCTCGAGCAACATGTTCAGCACGTGGTGCCCGGGATAGCCTTCGTGGCAACCCAGGTCCACCGCGCGGCTCATCAGCACGGGCAGGTCGGTGTTGATCTGGATCACGCTGGTCGCATTGCCCTTGTACCAGTTGTAGCCGGACCAGGGCTGCCCAGTGACCAGTTCCAGGGTGAACTTCTCTTCCGTGGGCAGGGCGATATGCGCCAGGGTGCGGCGCTTGCACTCGGCGATCGACGCGTGCATCACCGGGTCGAGACGGTCGTGCGGGATTTCTGTCTGTTTGGAGAGATCGTCCACGCGCTGCCAAAGCGGTGCCGTGCCCGGCAGAAGCTTGTCGAGCTTCCGAAGCGCCGGATCGTAGGCGGACAACGGTGCCAGCTGCGGGCGGATGGCGTACAGGCCCTCGGCCTCGTCGTCGAAGGCCGGCTTCTCGCCCGCAATCATGGCCATGCGAGTCCGGGCGGCGATCAGCTGCGCGACGAGGAGTTTCTTCCTGCGGACTTCAAGCGCGGTGAGCGAGCTGGTTTCGACCGCTTGCGCGCGCTGGAGGAGCGCATCAGTCGCTACGCGCAGGTCCGGCAAGGAACGCGTTGAAGCTTTCGCCTGTTGCGCCCATGCCGCCGGACCGTAGTAGGCATCGACATAGCCCGGTTCGTGCTCGCCGATCTCCAGGGTCAGATGGACATACGCTTCGGCGATGTTGTCCAGGGCGGCGCTGGCTGTTTCGGAGATCGTGTGAGCTGGCATGGGTCGGGTCGCGCAAGCGCTGGTGGCGAGCAGGAGGGTGAGCAATAAAAGGCGCATGGTGTTCCCCGGGTTTTTCTTGCTTCGCTCGTCATCGCCGCGCATGCCGTGACCCGGCGCCTTTACGGAAGCTCTGAACAAGCCGTTGCCCCAGCGGCCTGCAACAGTGAAGCGGGTCAAGCTGTGGCCCATTTTGATCTTGATCCATGAATAGCAATGTCAGGTGGGTTCCAGTGCTTGAATGAAGTGTTGGACCTCATGCCAGGACCGTCAACAATTGAAAGGCCCAATAGATTCCAATGGCCATTTGAACAGCAAAAGCGGCAAAGCGGATAGTCACTGCGGCGCTGCTCGGTGACGCAAGGTGCACCAACGATTGAAAGATACGGGCGCCAAGAAACAGATAGGCCAATGAATCCGTAATTGCGGTGTGCCGGGTAATCAATGCCACCAGCAGAAGACCGCCAAATACTGGCAGGCTCTCGACGCAATTCGCATGTGCCCGGGCCAGGCGCTGCATGAAAGGAGACAGGTTGGCGTTGTCCGGCCTGAACTCATTTGCGCGATTCTCTCGACGCAAGACAAGTCGGGAACGCATGAGCTCCATAAGAACCAGCAGGAGAAGCGCCCACACAACGAATCCAATCAGGGCAATGGCACTAGGATTTGACATGGCAAGCCTGCCTGGTCATGAGGACTAACTCTCGCTGGGCGTTCAACAGCCGAATGGCTGGTCATGACGCGCTGATAATTCTTCGGAGTTTCCTTGATTCTTGAAGCTCATTGTCATTTTCGGCAATCAAGAACGCCTGGGTCCCGGCGTGCGCCGGGATGACGACTTCATTTGTTCCGTGCTCCCTGGCCAAACAGATGCTTGCGTTCCTCGTCCGTCATCGGCTTGCCGGCATCCGGATTCACTTTCTCTTTCCATGCATAGGCGCGCGCGGTCGCAGGCCGTGCGGCGATGGCGTCGTACCAGCGCTTCATGTTCGGGAAGGCGTTGAAATCCGGCGGCAAGCCGGCGTAAACGTCGATCCAAGGATAGCTGGCCATGTCGGCGATGCTGTATTCGCCGCCGGCCAGGAACGCATTGTCCGCCAGGCGCTTGTCCAGCACGCCGTGCAGGCGGGTGGTTTCGCGATCGTAGCGCTCCATTGCATACGCAATCTTTTCCGGTGCATAGACATGGAAATGGCCGCGCTGGCCGGTCATCGGTCCCAGTCCGCCCATCTGCCAGTAAAGCCATTCCAGGGCAGCGCTGCGTCCACGCAGATCCCCGGGCAGGAACAGGCCGGTCTTCTCGGCCAGGTACTGCAGGATGGCGCCGGACTCGAACACGCTGATTGGTGCGCCGCCATCGGCAGGCGCATGGTCGACGATCGCCGGCATCTTGTTGTTGGGTGAAATAGCCAGGAATTCCGGCTTGAACTGGTCGCCGGCGCCGATGTTGACCGGTTTGATGGCGTATTCCAGCGCATGGCCGGCATCGACTAGTTCTTCCAGCAGCAGGGTGATCTTGTGGCCGTTGGGGGTGGGCCAGTAATGCAGGTCGATCATGGCGAAGCTCGTCGTACGGTGGGGAATCCGAGTTTAGCCCCGTCGTTGTGCTTGGCAGCGTCACGATCGGCCGGTAACCTGCCCCATCCCCGCAACGCAGCATTCCGATCCCATGCAACACAATCAACCTGTACGCCTTGGTCCCCTGCCTACCCTGATCTTCAGTTCGCGCTGGCTGCAGCTGCCGCTCTACCTCGGCCTGATCGTGGCACAGGGCGTGTATGTGGTGCTGTTCATCAAGGAGTTGTGGCACCTGGTCCATGGCGCCACCAGCCTGGGCGAACAGGACATCATGCTGCTGGTGCTGGGCCTGATTGATGTGGTCATGATCTCGAACCTGTTGATGATGGTGATCGTGGGCGGCTATGAGACCTTCGTCTCGCGCTTGCGCCTGCAGAATCATCCCGATCAACCCGAGTGGCTGAGCCATGTCAACGCTTCAGTCCTCAAGGTGAAGCTGGCAATGGCCATTATCGGGATCTCCTCCATTCACTTGCTCAAGACCTTCATCGAAGTCGGCGGAGTGGGTGAACTTCCGTTTTGCGGAACTGCCGATGCCTTCGCGGCGGCGGACTTGGCCAGAACCGCGGGCTCGAAACTCAAAACCTGTACGACGGCGACCCCAACGGGCGTGCTCTGGCAGACGATCATCCACACGGTCTTCATCTTGTCCGCAATCGGCATCGCCTGGACCGACAAGTTGATGCACAACGACAGTCACAATCACAAAGCCAAGGCCGCTGCGCATTAAACTCTCGTAGTGGATGTCTCTCACCTACTCGACGACCTGAACCCGGCGCAGCGCGAAGCCGTTTCCGCCGCGCCCGGGCATTACCTTGTGCTTGCCGGCGCCGGTTCAGGCAAGACCCGCGTGCTCACCCATCGCATCGCCTGGCTCAACGAAGTGCACGGCGTGCCGACACATGGCATTTTCGCGGTGACCTTCACCAACAAGGCTGCGGGCGAGATGCGCCACCGCGCCGATGCGCAATTGCGCAACGGTAGCCGTGGCATGTGGATCGGCACCTTCCACGGCCTGGCCCATCGCCTGCTGCGCCTGCACTGGCAGGAAGCAAAACTGCCGGACAGCTTCCAGGTGCTGGATTCCGACGACCAACTGCGCCTGGTCAAGCGCGTGGTCCAGCAGATGGAACTGGACGAAGCGCGCTTCCCGCCGCGGCAGATCGCCTGGTGGATCAACCAGCAGAAGGACGAAGGCCGCCGCGCGCAACACATCCAGCCCGGCGACGACCAGTGGACCGACACCCTGCGCCGCGCCTATGCGCTGTACCAGGAGCGCTGCGA
>JBDTPP010000092.1:0-12363 GCA_039932615.1 Pseudoxanthomonas sp. | reverse complement strand
AGACGCTTACACACTTTCCAGGCGTGCTCCTTCAACCGCTCGGACACCTCTCCGGGACCTGCAGGCGGCGCAAAGCCGCTTTCAGGGCCGCGAATTCTAGCGGTCGCTGCGATTTAAAGCGAGCCCCACCTTTGTGGGAGCAGGATTTCGCCGGCCATTCATTATCCGGGCCCGTGACGACGGGCCGGGAAATTCTTTCCTTGGACAGATCCATTCGGCGCGGCACAATGGCCATTCAGATGAAAACGGTTGCCTGATGTCCTATCTCGTCCTCGCCAGAAAGTGGCGCCCGAAGCGTTTTTCCGAGCTGGTCGGGCAGGAACACGTGGTGCGCGCGCTGACCAACGCGCTGGAAAGCGGCCGCGTGCACCATGCCTTCCTGTTCACCGGTACCCGTGGCGTGGGCAAGACCACCATCGCCCGGATCTTCGCCAAATCGCTGAACTGCGAGGAGGGCACCAGCGCCGAGCCTTGCGGCAAGTGTTCCACTTGCCTGGACATCGATTCCGGTCGCTACCTGGACTTGCTGGAAATCGATGCCGCATCCAATACCGGCGTCGATGACGTGCGCGAAGTGATCGAGAACGCGCAATACATGCCCTCGCGCGGCAAGTTCAAGGTCTACCTGATCGACGAAGTGCACATGCTGTCGAAGCAGGCGTTCAACGCCCTGCTGAAGACCTTGGAAGAGCCGCCGGAACACGTCAAGTTCCTGCTCGCCACCACCGACCCGCAGAAACTGCTGGTCACGGTGCTGTCGCGCTGCCTGCAGTTCAACCTCAAGCGCCTGGACGAGGATCAGATCTCCGGCCAGATCGGCAAGATCCTGGCCGCCGAGGGGATCGAAGCCGATGCCAGCGCCATCCGCCAGTTGGCCAAGGCCGCCGACGGCAGCCTGCGGGATGGCTTGTCGTTGCTGGACCAGGCGATTGCCTACACCGGCAGCAGCGATGGCGGCGTACTACGAGAGGAAGGAGTGCGGACCATGCTCGGCACGGTCGATCGCACCCAGGTCGGGGCGATGCTCAACGCGCTGGCCGATGGCGACGGTGCCCGCCTGCTGCAGATCGTTGCCGCGCTGGCCGAATTCTCGCCGGACTGGAACGGCGTGCTCGATGCGCTGGCCGAGGCACTGCATCGCATCCAGGTACGCCAGCTGGTGCCGGCCGTGGAGATCGAAGCCGACGGCATCGACGCTGACGATTTCGCCCATCGTCTGCGGCCGGAAGTGGTGCAGCTCTGGTACCAGATGGCGGTGAACGGCCGTCGGGATCTGCACCTGGCGCCGAGCACGCGTGCCGGTTTCGAGATGAGCGTGCTGCGGATGCTTGCGTTCCGCCCCGCGGGCGCGGGGCAGGTCATTGCGGAACCCACGGGCATGGCTGAATCAGCGAAGCCGTCGCCGACCACTCCGGCGGCTGCGGCTTTGCCACCATTGAAACCGATAGCGATGAAACCGGAAGTCGCAGTAGCCGTCGCCAAGCCGGCAATCGCGCCTGCGGTCGAGCCCGTTGCCAAACCTTCTCCGGCGCACGAGCCGATCACGGTCGCAGCTTCCACCGAAGTTGCCGCCATCGCGAACGCCGAGCAATGGCTGCAGTTCGCCGGCAATAGCGGCATGAAAGGCGCTGCACGCCAGTTGGCCGAGAACGCCGCGTTCGTTGGCTATGGCGACGGCGTGCTGAAGTTGTCGCTGGACGCGGGCTTCGATTACCTGCGTTCGGAAAAATCGCTGGCCGAGTTGACCAGCGTGCTGGCGGCCAGGCTGGGCGTCGCGCCTCGTGTGGTCTTCGACCACCCAATTGGCGAGTCGGAGACGCTGCAGCAGCGCAGCCACCGCGAGCGCAATATCCGCCAGAGCGCGGACGAGGAAAACTTCATGAACAACCCGGACGTGCAACGCCTGATCCAGCAGCATGGCGCCAGACTGGTCCCGGATTCCATCCGCCCCTTTGACGAATAAACAGGTACGACGATGCGTGGAAATATTGCCCAACTGATGCAACAGGCGCAGAAGATGCAGGAAAACATGCAGCGTGCGCAGGAAGAACTCGCCAACCTGGAAGTCACCGGCAGTGCCGGTGGTGGCATGGTCAGCGTGACCCTGACCGGGGCCAAGGAGTGCCGGAAGGTGCGCATCGATCCGAGCGTGCTGTCCGATCCGGAAATGGCCGAGGACCTGATCGCCGCAGCATTCAACGATGCCTGCAACAAGATCGATGCCGAGTCCAAGAACAAGATGGGTGCCGCCACTGCCGGCATGCAGTTGCCGCCGGGCATGAAGATGCCGTTCTGATTTCCTGACCCTTCCTTGCGAAGGCGGGGGAGGGTCTGCGTGACCTCCATGCCACCCGGCCCTTCACTTGACCCCCTCCCAGCCTCCCCCTGCTTGCGCAAGGGGAGGGGCCAAAAGCAATGAGCGCCCCACTACTCGAACAACTCATCGAAGCCCTGCGCGTCCTGCCCGGTGTCGGCCAGAAGACCGCGCAGCGCATGGCTTACCAGCTGCTTGAGCGCGAGCGGGAGGGCGGCAAGCGCCTGGCCGCCGTGCTGGGCGTGGCACTCGAACACATCGGCCATTGCAGGGATTGCCGCGACTTCACCGAAACCGAGGTCTGCGCGATCTGCGCCAGTTCCAGCCGCGACCAGCAATTGCTGTGCGCGGTCGAATCGCCGGCCGACCGACTGGCGATCGAACAGGCCACGGGTTACCGCGGCCTTTATTTCATCCTGCAGGGCCGATTGTCGCCGCTGGATGGGATCGGCCCGCGCGAGCTGGGACTCGATGCGCTGTCCGAGCGCCTGGCGCGGGGCGAGATCACCGAGCTCATCATCGCCACCAACCCCACCGTGGAGGGCGAAGCCACCGCGCATTATCTTGCGCAGCTCGCCAGGCAGCAGAACGTGCATCCCAGCCGCCTGACCCATGGCGTACCGCTGGGTGGCGAACTGGAATATGTCGATCGCGGCACGCTCTCGCATGCGTTCGGCACCCGCAGCGAAATGCCCCTGTAGGAGCGTCCCCTGGGCGCGAGCTTTTGTTGTAGAGCAAGCGCTCGCGACTGGAAGCCGCTCCCACAAGCTCGCGCCCATGGGGCGCTCCTACAATTCACCACACCATCAAGGAGATTCCCATGACCGGCGACACCCTCTTCGGCAAGATCATCCGCCGAGAAATTCCGGCCGACATCGTCTACGAAGATGGTGACGTGCTGGCGTTCCGTGATATCGCCCCGCAGGCACCGGTGCATGTGCTTTTCATTCCGAAGAACGTGCTTATTGCCACCCTGGATGACCTGCAGCCCAGCGATGCGACGCTGGTGGGAAAGCTGGTGTTTGCCGCGGCCGAATACGCACGTCGCGAGGGTTTCGCGCAGGACGGCTACCGGGTGGTGATGAACTGCCGCGAGCATGCCGGGCAGACGGTATTCCATATCCACCTGCATCTGCTGGCGGGCGCACCGCTGGGGCATTTCGGCACGCCGCGCTGAAGGTGTTTCGCGGGACAAGTGCTTCGCGGACTATCGGGGGACCCGCGCTCTTGTAGGAGCGTCCCTGGGCGCGAGCTCTTTCTGCAGGGGTAGTCAAAGAGCAAGAGCTCGCGGCCTGGGGAAGCTCCTACAAGGGAGCCATAAAAAAGCCGCTCAAAGAGCGGCTTTTTTCGGTTTGGTCCGACCGGCGACTACCACCAGCCCCAGCGGCCCCAGCGCGGACCCCAGTAGGGGTCGTAGAACGGCGAGGGACGAACCTGCACTTCGCGCACCTCCGGCCACAGGTAGACCACGTCGGCGGTCATTTTCGGCAGCCTGTAGTCGTAATCCCCGATGCGAGCGGTTTCCACGCCATCGACGCGGCCGATGAAGGTGACTTCGCGGCCTTCAGCAAACACGGCCGGATCGTAGAAACCCGCGCGGCAGGCGATGAAGCGGCCATCGGTGGCATCAGGTGCGCTACTGAGCGGCCGGCCGGTTGCGCCGAGCGGGCGCGAGATCAACTGGAAGCAGGTACTGTCCTGGCGCGGGTTGGTTTCCACGATGCGTCCACCCCACCGCACCGAAGTGCCAGCCTGGCTGCCGGCCGCCGCATCGCGCGGGGATACCGGAGTGAACGTGCCCTGCAGTGGCTTGGGTGCGGTGGCGCAAGCACCCAGCAGCAAGCTGCTGGCGGCCAGGGCGAGGATGCGGATCTTGCTGTTCATGGCGAATCTCCGGGTTTCAGGGATGGTGCCGGCGTAGATCGTGGAGCAGGTCGTGGAGTGAATCGTGGACCAGTGACGGGTCGCCGAGGGTTGCAGCGTAGCGCGCGTCGGCGAAACGGCGGCTGAGCGGGACCAGGCCCTGTGCCTGCGGTCTGGCCTTGGCCACACGCGCTGCCCACAGGGTAGCGGGCTCGTGCGCCTCACGGGCCAGACCCAACCTTGCGTAGCGCGCGTCCAGCGCATGCCAGGCGCGCAGCAGCGGGTCGCGCTGGCGTTCGCCACGGGCCAATAGCCAGGCCATCCACGCCAGCGCCAGCAGCGCCGAGATGGCGAACAGAAGGACCAGGCGTTGGCCACCCAGATGATTGATGCCGAATGATTGCAGCAGCCGCTGCTGGCGGTCGGCGTTGAAACCAAGTACCCAATTGTTCCAGCCGCGACGCATCCAGTCGTTCAGGTCCCCAAGACTGGCCAACTGGCCAAGGAAACCGGAAGTGGAATCTGCGCCCGTGCGATCCTCAAGCGTGTCGTAGATGCGTTCCGGCGCGACCGCGGCGGTCGGATCCGCGCGGACCCAGCCGCGTTGCGGCAGCCACACTTCCGCCCATGCATGGGCATCCATTTTCCTCACCACCCAATAGTCGCCGATGGGGTTGCGCACGCCGCCCGCATAGCCGGTTACCACGCGCGCGGGGATGCCTGCGGCGCGCATCAGCACCACGAACGAGGAACTGAAGTGCTGGCAGAAGCCTTTCTTTTCATCGAACAGGAATTCGTCCACGCCATTGCGTCCGGGCAGCGGTGTTTCCAGGGTGTAGCCGAAATCGCGATGGATCCAGTCCATCGCCCGGCGCACGATGGCCGCGTCGTCGCTGCCGGCTTCGCGGCGCCACTGCGCGGCCAGGGCGACCGTGCGTGGGTTGTAGCCGGGCGGCAGCGCAAGCGCGCGTTGCCGCAGCGGGCCACTGAGTTGCGCCTGGAAAGATTCCGGCGGTGAGGATTGCAGGCGCCAGCGGGTCAGCGAACTCAGGGGCTGGTCGGAATACAGGCCGTAGTCGAGGGACAGCGTGGTCCGCGGAACTGCTTCATGGGGCAAATCCAGGGCGACCAACTGGCGCCGGTCGGTAGGTTCGAGTTCGATCTGGTAGTCCCAGCTGAGATTGCTGCGTTGGACCGGCCGGGCAGGCACATGGCGCATTATTTCCGGCTGGGTCCAACTGCGCCCATCGAAGTCCCATAACACCGGGCCGCGCCAGTACATTTCCTGCGGCCGCGGTCGAGTGCCGAAGAACTGCACGCGCAACGCGGGAGTGTCATCGGCCATCATGTCCAGCCACTCGCCTGGAGTCATGCGGTCGGACAGGCCGGAACGGCCCAGCGCACGTTCGGGCACTCCCCACAACGGGGATCCCAGCCGCGGGAAAAACCAGAACATGGCCAGTACCAGTGGCAGCCCGATCGCTACCAGCCGGGCGACAGCCAAAAGTCTGTGCGACGAAGCAATGGTGCTGGACAGTGAACCTGTCTCGACGTCAGCCAGGCGCTGCATGGCAACCAGCGCGCACGACACCGCGACCAGCCCAAGGGTCATGGTCAGCGGACCCTGGTCAAGCAGGAAGGCGGCGAATGGCGCGAACAAGGCGAACCCGACCAGGCTGCGCGCATCGCGCAGGGTGAACGTTTCTGAAGGCTTGATTGCGATCATCGCCGCCAATAGCGCGCATCCGGTGTCCCGGCCCAGGCGCAAGCCGGTTTGCGAGAACACCGCTGCCAATACCAGCAATGCCAGCAGCAGGCGCAACCCCAGGGGCAATGGCCTGCGCCACGACGCCGCCATGGCCAGCATCGTTGCCAGGGCAATGCCCCACGCGATGTGTGGAGGCAGTTGCAACAGCAATGGCAGCAGGGCGAGCGCAGCGGTTGCCAGCGCCCACAGGCGGCTGCCTTGGTCAATCCGGGTCATGGCGCAGCACTGTTTTCGACGCCCGGCAACAACGCCAGTGCGCGCAGGCAGAGGTGCCGGTGGGTCATGCCGTGGCCGGGACCCAGCGCTGGTTGTCCCGGCAGCAGCACGCGATAGCGTCGACCTTCGCGTTCGGCCAGATCGACCCAGTGGGCCAGCCGGCGAATCCGCTGTTCGTAGCCGAGTTGCGAAAGCATGCGCCAGTCCAGGGTGACTTCGATCGCCAGCGGCTGCTCGTACTCGCGAACCAGCAAGGTGTCGCGGCGTGCCGAAGGCTTCCAGGCGATGGCGCGCCGCGGATCACCTGTGCGATATCCACGCAAGTGATGCACATCGTCGCCTCCCGGATGCAGCCGGGCCTGGTTGCCGCTGCCATTGCCCGGCGGCAACGGCGGGCCCTGCGGTTCAGCGCAGGGATAGACCAGCAATGGCGAGTCGGGCCACACCCACGACCACGCCAGCGCCAGGCCCAGCGGTTGGGTGGTGGAAATGCGGATCCGGCCCGGTTCGATCCAGCCGCGTCGCTCTGTCGCCATCGGCATTGTGGCAATGACGGGTTCGGCGGATAGAGGCGGTGCGTTGATGCGTGCCTCGCGGCAGCGCAATTGCAGGCCGCGGCGCATCCGTGTATCGGCAGCGGACAAGGGGACGTGCAATGACATTACGGAACCGGCGGCGACTGGTTCGGCAGAAATCGCATCGACTCCCAAACCTGACAGCTGTAGATGTGCAGCGATCAGGCTGGCCAGGCCGGTGGCGCCAAGCAACAAGGCCAGGAGCAAAGCGGGGTTGTTGTTGTAGTTCAACGCGCCCAGCAGCATGGCGAACACCAGGGCGGCGAAAAACAGGCCGAAACGCGTCGGCAGCACGTAGACCCGGCGCCGATCCAGTCGCACCGGCAGGGTTTCGCTGCTGCGCGGGCGGGCGAGCAGCGCGGCACGGGCAGCCAGGCGTTCGCGCAGGGTGGACGGCATCGCTTTCAGGCCCTAGTCCACGGCCACCGCGTGCAGGATCGACTTGGCCAACGCCTGCGCAGAAGACGCTTCCGCTTCGGCGACGAGACGATGCGCCGCGACTGCGCCGAACAAGGCCTGTACGTCTTCCGGCAGCACATGCTGCCTTCCCAGCAGCAGTGCGTAGGCGCGCGCGGCACGCAGCAGGGCAATGCCGGCGCGCGGCGACAAGCCCACCCGTACACCCGGCTGCTGGCGGCTGCGGGTCAGCAAGGCCTGCACGTAATCCACCAGCGCGTCGCTGGCGTGCACCTGGTTGACCGCAGTCCGCAATTGCAGCACATCGCTGCTGGACAGCACGGGAGAGGCCTGGGCGATCAGTTCGCGACGATCGGTGCCCGCGAGCAGGGCGCGTTCGGATTCGGCATTCGGATAACCCAGGGTCAAGCGCAGCAGGAACCGGTCGAGCTGTGAGTCCGGCAACGGATAGGTGCCGGCAAGATCGACCGGGTTCTGCGTGGCGATGACGAAGAATGGATCGGGCAAGGCGCGGGTCATTCCATCCAGGGTGACCTGGTGTTCGGCCATGGCTTCCAGCAAGGCGCTCTGGGTGCGTGGCGGGGCGCGATTGATCTCGTCTGCAAGCAGTACATGGGTAAACACCGGTCCGGGATGGAATTGGAACTGCCGGGATTGCGCGTCGTAGACCGACACCCCCAGGACATCGGCCGGTAACAGGTCCGAGGTGAACTGCACGCGCTGGAAACCCAGCCCGAGGGTCGCCGCCAGCGCATGCGCCAGCGTGGTCTTGCCCAGGCCGGGCAGGTCCTCGATCAGAATGTGCCCACCCGCAAGCAGCGCTACGAAGGCCAGGCGTACTTCCTGCGACTTTCCCAGGACCAGCGAATTGACTTGCTGTTGCGCCGCCTTCAGAGCCTGCAACAAGGTATCGGTTAGCATTCCGTGGGCGGCGGTATCAGCGGGCATGGTTTTTTCCGGATTCGTTTCCAAGGAAGTCTAACGGGATATGCAAGGCGAAAGAATTCACGATGCAAGTCGCGCGCAACTCAACTTCCTGGTGTTGTGGACGGCAATCACCGCGATCAAGGTCCTGATCGCGGCACGCCTGCCACTGTTCGTGGACGAGGCGTTCTACTGGCAGGAAGGCAGGCATCTGGCCGCCGCTTATTCGGACTTGCCCGGGTTGACCGCGTGGATGACGCGACTCGGTACGGAAATCGGTGGCCAGCATGTGCTGGCCTTGCGCGCGCCGTTTTTGCTGCTGGCGGCGTTGTTGCCCTGGCTGGCAGCGCATATCGCAGCTCGCTGGTTTGGGGAAGGAGTCGGCTGGCGCGCCGGCAGCCTTACCTTGCTGATGCCGCTGGCCGGAAGCCTGGGCATCCTTGCATTGCCGGACGTGCCCATGGCGTTTGCCACGGTGCTGTGCCTGGATGCTGGCGCACGGCTGTTGCGCGAAATCGATGCGACTTCCGCCGCCGAGCTGGCGTTGGGGTTGGCGATAGGCGCATTGAGTCACTACCGCTTCATCGGCGTGATCGGCGTCGGTTTCATGGCATTGCTGCTGATGCCGCAGGGCAGGCGTGTATTGCGTGACCCGCGCGTCTGGGTCGCGCTGGCGCTGGGCATCGCCGCCTGGGCGCCGTTGATTGCCTGGAACCTGGAAAACGCTGATGCCGGCCTGCGTTTCCAGCTGGTCGATCGCCATCCCTGGTCGTTCCAGTCCGATGGCTGGTGGTTCCTGGTGGTGCAGGCTGCATTGGTCACTCCGCTACTGTTTTTCGCCATGGCCCGGGTTTTCATGCGCTCGCTTGGCAAGCAGCAGGACCTGCCGGCGCAATGGCGGTATTTCGGATTGCTGGGCGGGGTTTCTACATTGGGGTTTTTCGCCCTGGGTTTTTTCGCGGATATGGAGCGGGTCAGTTTCCATTGGCCATTGCCCGGCTACCTGCCGCTGTTGATCGCGGTGCCCGCGGTGCTGCAGCAATGGCCGCGCGGCTGGCGCATCGCCACTTGGCTGTCCGCGGGAGTCGGAGTGGTAGTAGTGCTCGGCTACTACCTGATCCTGTCCACCCCGGTCTGGCGTGCGCAATTCGCCGCAGAGAAGTTCTACCCCACGAATTTTGTCGGTTGGGACGAGTTGGTGGACGCCGTACGCGATGAGAGGGCGAAGATGCCGGCGAATACCAGGCTGCTGGCGGACAGCTTCAAGTCAGGGGCTGAACTCGGCTTCCTTCTGGGCGATGCAGACATCGACGTGCTCGACCATCCGCTCAATCACAAGCACGGGCGTGCGCCGCAATTGAGCCTGTGGGGATTGCAGGACGATGGCAATCGCGATGGGCCTGTTCTGCTCGTGGTCGGCACCAATGACGTGCAGTACAAATCGTTGCTGGATTACTACCACAAGCTCTGCAACAAGGTCGGCCCATTACCGCCGCCGCGAGTGGTCAACGTCGATCACGGCCGCCAACGTTTCCTGTTGTTTGCCCTGCCTGCGAAGAGGGCTGTGGGGGCATGCACGCTGCCTGCCTTCGCATGGGTCGATACGCCTCAAGGCAAAGCCGGCGTTCCGCGCCGGTTC
Organism: Pseudoxanthomonas sp.; assembly: GCA_039932615.1. Classification (GTDB taxonomy): domain Bacteria; phylum Pseudomonadota; class Gammaproteobacteria; order Xanthomonadales; family Xanthomonadaceae; genus Pseudoxanthomonas_A. The sequence goes on along the minus strand of JBDTPP010000092.1, from coordinate 2,647 downwards.
CGCGTGAGCGGGTGGGCCTTCAGGGACGGCGTGGGCCTAAGCGGCGTCGATATCCTGCTGGACGGAAAAGCGATCGCAAAGGCGCGCTATGGCCTGCCCAGTCCGGGCACGGCCGAATTCTGGAAGGTGTCCACGGATCCCAACCATCCCGACGTCGGTTTTGCCGCAGACGTGGATCTGGAATCGACGACGCAGGGCCGGCATTGGCTGGGGCTGCGCCTGCATGGCAGCGATGGCAGCGCGGAAGACTGGTCGGAACAGCCGATCGAGGTCGCCGATTAGCCGCCGCGAACCTCAGGGCAGGGCGAACCCGGCTTCCCGCAGCATTTTCGACAACGCAATCAATGGCAGTCCGATCAGTGCGGTCGGGTCACGCGATTCGATGTGCTCGAACAAGGCGATGCCCAGCCCCTCGCCCTTGAAGCTGCCGGCGCAGTCGAGCGGTTGCTCGGCATCGACGTAGCGCGCGATCTCGTCCGCCCCCAGGGTCCGGAAGCGCACCATCGTCGTATCCATCGCCTCGAACACGACGTCACCGTGGGCCAGGCACACGGCGGTATGGAAGCGGATTTCCCGCCCGGACATGGCAGCCAGCTGGGAAATCGCGTTTTCGCGCGTTCCCGGCTTGCCCAGCGCCTGGGATTCCAAGGTGGCCACCTGGTCGGAGCCTATAATCCAGCTCTCCGGATGCTGGGTGGCTATGGCCAGGGCCTTGGTCCGCGCCAGCCGCTGCGCCAGCACAGGCGGTGTTTCTCCGGCCTGGGGACTTTCGTCCACGTCAGGGCGGGCGACATGAAAGGGCAGGCGCAGGCGCTCCAGCAGTTCGCGGCGGTAGCGGGAAGTGGAGGCCAAGATCAGCGGCATGGACAGGGTCCTCAAGCGGGACGGGCATTCTGCCGAAGCCCGATAGGGCCGGCAAACCCCGGCCTGAGCGACTTTACGGGTTTGACAGCCCGGCCCCGCATCCTTAATATTCAGCGGCTTATGTCCGTGAACGTGCCCGAGATGTTGGATGTTTGGCGCATGGTCGCGGCCGGACGCAGTTTTGAAGGGCGCCTGCCGCTGTCCGCGCTGAAGCGCCTGCAGGGGTTGTTGTTCGACACCGAAGGCGAAGTCCGTTTCGCGCTGCAGTTCGACAGCGACTCGTTGCTCAAGTTGCCCTACGTGGAATTGAGGATCGATGCCGAGTTGCCGCTGGAATGCCAGCGCAGCCTGCAACGGTTCCTGTTCCCGGTGCACATGGTGCAGCGGTTGGGCCTGATCCGCGATGAGGCGGGCGAGGGAGCATTACCTGCGGAGTACGAAGCGCTGCTGGTGCCGGAAGACGGCATGTTGCGTGCGCTGGACCTGGTGGAGGACGAGTTGGTGCTGGCGGTTCCTGCCGTGCCGATGAATCCGGAGTCGAACGCGGTGGATCGCGAATGGCCGATACCGGAACAAGAATTGGCGAAAGCCAGCCCGTTCGCGGCGCTGGGTTCACTGAAGAAAAACTGATCAGGACCTTCCTGTTCGTGAGCTCGATCATAAAGAACATCCGACCCTTGCATCGGTCGGCACCATCAACAAAACGCAACACAGCGAAAAAGTTCGGAGCAATACCATGGCAGTGCAGAAATCCCGTGTCACCCCTTCCCGCCGTGGTCAGCGTCGTTCCCACGACAGCCTGACCGCCAAGCAACTGGCCACCGACCCGACCAGTGGCGAGACCCACATCCGCCATCACGTGACCGCCGACGGTTACTACCGCGGCAAGAAGGTCATTGCGACCAAGGCCGACGCAGTCTCCGACGAAGATTGATCCTGTTGCGCAGCTTTGCCGGTGCGCAGCGGTTTGTGCGCACTGGATTGCGCACATGGGATTGATTCCGGTGGTGCGGTGAGTTTCCCCGGCCCTGCGCGGGCCAGCAGTTGGAGCGGGCATGAGCAAGCGTGATTCGGGCGGGCAGGCTCCTGGTGGGCCTGCTTCCAATGGGCGCATTTATGCCCGCATTGCCGGCACGGGCAGTTATCTGCCCGAAAAGCTGCTGACCAACGACGACCTGGCCAAACAGGTCGATACCAGCGACGAGTGGATCCGCAGCCGTACCGGCATCCGAGAAAGGCACATCGCCGCCGAAGGCGAGACCACCGGCGACCTCGGCTACCACGCCGCGGTACGTGCGCTTGAAGCCGCAGGCGTGGATGCTTCCGAGATCGACATGATCGTCGTCGGCACCACTACCCCGGACCTGATCTTCCCGTCTACCGCCTGCCTCATCCAGGCCCGCCTGGGCGCCAACGGCTGCGCGGCGCTGGACGTAAACGCGGCCTGTTCCGGTTTTGTATACGCGCTCAGCGTAGCCGACAAGTTCATCCGTTCCGGCGACGTCAAGACCGCGCTGGTGATCGGTGCGGAAACGCTCAGCCGCATCGTCGACTGGACCGAGCGCACTACGTGCGTGTTGTTCGGCGATGGTGCCGGCGCAGTGGTGCTCAAGGCCGACAGCGAAACCGGAATCCTCAGCACCCATCTGCATGCGGATGGTGCCAAGAAGGAATTGCTGTGGAACCCGGTCGGCGTCTCGGTCGGCTTCAAGCAGGATGAGCCCAATGGCGGCGCGCGCATCCACATGAAAGGCAACGACGTCTTCAAGTACGCGGTCAAGGC
>JBDTPP010000091.1:0-12587 GCA_039932615.1 Pseudoxanthomonas sp. | reverse complement strand
AGGGCCATGCTCCAGTGCAGCGTGCGTGCCAGCAGGTTGAAGTGCGACGGCGAAGGGCGATTCATGGATTCTCTCCGTGGCCGGTGGCATCGCTGGCCTTGCCGCTGGCGATCTCGCGCTCGCGCCGCTCGAAGGACTGTGCATAGACCGCCGAACGCGCGGCCAGGATCGGGTCATCCGAGCCGGCGATGCCGGTGGGCAGGATCAAGGGATCGAAATTGACATCGCGGCAAGCGCCCACGGCCTGCGGCTGCGCCCGCTCCAGCGTCAGCGTGCCGACGATGAGCTGGCGGCGTGTGTCGGGCCAGGGTTGCGACGGATCGTCGAGCGCATCGCCGGACTCGGGCAGGCTCACCTGCAGGTCCCAGCGCACTGGCCCGGCAGCCAGGCGGCGATTGAACTCGTCGGCCAGGTAGTCCACCGGGGCTGCTTCGCGCCCTGCCTTGTCCATTTCCTTGAAGGGCGCTTGCGGCCGCATCGACCAGCGCACCGATTGGGCATCGCCGGCGGCATTGGTGAAGCGGAACGTGTGGATACCGTTGTAGGCCGTGTTGGCCCAGCTGTCCGACCACGCTGCCGACTTCGCCCAGGCCTGGAAGCGTTTCGCCTGCGGGTACTTGTCCAGGAAAATTGCCATCTTGCGTGGATCGGGTTTGCCGGTGGTCGGGTCCGGGATCTGCGCCCGGGTCTGCTCCAGGAATGCCGCAGCCGAGGGCACGGCGAAGAACGGGAAGCTGTTCATCGCCATCCTCCATTGCTGGCCATCGTCGCTGCTTAGTTGCAACGCCATGCTGCGCACGCGCGCGGCGGCATCGGCACCGTGCGGATCGCCGCCACCGATCGACAGCCGCCCCAGCACCGGCACCGCGGTCTGCGAGAACACGCGCGCGGTTGATAGCGCGACTCCTTCGGCCGTGCCCTGGAAGGTGCCGCTGACGCAGATGCCCTTGCTGTGCGCGCGACGGAAGCCCGGATGCCTGGCGCCGGTGGCCTCGATGGTGTCGATGAATTCCCGCGACGTCAGGCGCTGGCTGCTTCCGATCCAGCCGCCCGCCCAGGCAAATGCCGCTGCCATCAGCAGCACGATCGCGCCGATGCCGGCGAACGCCAGCCAGTGGCGGCGGAGCAACGCCAGCAGGGGCGGGCGCGGGGTCTGTGGGTCGGGGGTCATCGGCATTTCCATCGGGCGTTGGCAGGTAGGACGCACGGGCGCGGTTTCTATTCCAGCGCCCGGTGAAAGTTTTCCAGCAGGGTTCAAGCCCGCACGGGAATAATCGGGCAACGGGTACGTCATACCCTTACCTCCGCTGGTTCACCGTGATGGACACCTTCGACGACGAACGCCTGCTTGCACTCTTGCCCCGGCTGGGCCGTTTCGCCCGTTCACTGGCGGGTGATGCGGCCAGCGCGGACGACCTGGTGCAAGCGACCCTGGAGCGCGCGCTGCGGCGCTGGGACACGCGTCGCGAGGATGATGCGCTGCAGGCCTGGCTGTTTTCCATCCTCTATCGCCAGTTCATCGACGAACGCCGGCGCGCTGCGCGCTGGCAGCGGGTGGTGGCTTTGTTCGGCCCACAGCAGGCCACCACCTCGCCATCGGCCGAGCGCGTGCACGAGGGCCGCGCGCTGCTGTCCGCCTTTGCGCAATTGCCGGCTGAGCAACGCGCATTGCTGATGTTGATCACGGTGGAAGGTTTCAGCTATCGCGAGGCCGCGGACGCACTGGGACTTCCGATCGGCACGGTGATGTCGCGGTTGTCGCGTGCACGCGAACGCTTGCGCGCCATGGATGTAGGAAAGATCAATCCCACTCCCCTGTTGCGGGTACTCAAATGAACACTTTTCCGCCCGACGACGACGAACTGCATGCCTATGTGGATGGGCAACTGGACGTTGCCTGCGCACGAGCGCTGGAAATCCGCTTGCAGGACCATCCGCAACAGGCTGCCCGCGTGGCCGCATGGAAGCGTGATGCGGAGACACTGCGGGCGGCATGGGCAGGCCTGGGGCCGGTGCCGGCCGAGGCGATGCTGGCGCCACAACGGATCCGGCGCCGGTTGCAGCAGCAGAGGCGCGCGCGTATCGGCGTGGCCGCGAGCTGCGTGCTTGCGCTTGGCCTGGGGGCCGCGCTGGGCTGGCAGGCACGCGCGACGCGCATGGGCGGCGAGCGCCCGCCAATGGCCGATGCAGTGGCCGCCTATCGGTTGTTTGCGGACCCTGCCGTGCCTTTGGAATTCGATGCCAGCCAGCGCACCCAGCTGCAGGGCTGGCTGCAGGAACATTTCGGGGCGGTCGGTGCCGCGCCTGACCTGCAGTCGCAGGGATTCCGCCTGCAGGGCGGGCGCATGCTGTCCACGCCGGACGGCGCTGCGGCGATGCTGGTGTACCAGGATGCCGAAGGCGCCCGCATCGCACTGTACCTGCGGCCTCGCAGCGAACGCTTCAGTCCGGGCGAGCGCCGCGACGGGCGCCTGCTCGCGCAATACTGGGCAGAGGGCAATACCGCCTTCGCCCTGGTCGGGCCGGCCACGCAGGCGCGCATGCGCCAGCTCGGTCCGTTGTTGCGCGGGGCTGGCTGAGGCGGGCCGCGTGGGATAACTGCCTCGCCGGGCTCAGGCGGCGTAGCGCGCCTTCAGCATCTCGAACGCCGCGCGCAGCGCCATCGCCTCGCCACCCGGCGGGCGGCCCGGGCGGTCACTGTCATTCCAGGCATACACGTCCAGGTGCGCCCATTTCTGCGGCGCGGGCACGAAGCGTTCCAGGTACAACGCTGCGGTGACTGCACCGGCCATGCGCGAACCGGCGTTGGCCAGGTCGGCGATGCCGCTGTTGAGGTAGCGCAGGTAGGGACGCCACAACGGCATGCGCCACAGCGGATCGCGGGTGCGTTCGCCCGCCGTGATCCAGTCGTTGGCCAAGGCATCGTCGTTGGCGAACAGCGCCGGCAGGTCCGGGCCCAGCGCGATGCGCGCGGCCCCGGTCAGGGTGGCGAAATCCAGCACGATGTCCGGCGTCTGTTCACTGGCGTAGGCCAGCGCGTCGCACAGGACCACCCGGCCTTCGGCATCGGTGTTGTCGATTTCCACGCTGAGGCCCTGGCGCGTGGCGATCACTTCGCCGGGGCGGAACGCCTCGGGCCCCACTGCGTTCTCGACTGCGGGAATCAGCAGGGTCAGGCGCAACGGCAACTTGCGTGCCATGACCAGTTCGGCCAGCGCCAGCGCGTGCGCGGCGCCACCCATGTCCTTCTTCATGTTGCGCATGCCGTCGGCCGCCTTGATGTCCAGGCCGCCGGTGTCGAAGCACACGCCCTTGCCGACCAGGGCCACGTGCGGCAATCCGCTGTCGCCCCACCGCAACGCGATCAGCCGTGGCGCGCGGTGCGAGGCGCGGCCGACCGCGTGGATCGCGGGGAAATTGCGTGCCAGCAGTTCATCGCCGGTAATTACTTCGATCTGCGCACCGTGCTGCTGGGCAACCTCGCGCGCCACCGCTTCCAGCTGTTCGGGGCCCATGTGCTCGGTGGGCGTGTTGACCAGGTCGCGCACGCGCAGGCACGCGGCGAGCAGGTCGCCGGTTTCCGCATCGGCATCGCGCAGCAACAGGCGTGCCGGCTGGCGTGGCGGCTGCTTGTAACGGTCGAAACGATAGCTGCCCAGGCCCCAGCCCAGTTGCAGGGCGCTGCGTGCTGCGGCTTCCAGCGACGAAGCCAATTCCCAGTCACCCGGTGGCAACCCATAGGGTGCGTGGGCGTAGGAATACGGATCCAGCGGATCGCCGATGCCGATCGCAGCCGCGGCGATGCCCGGCTTTTCGTCGGCATGCATGCCCGGCAGCAGGATCAATGCGCCGGGCGCGGCGCTGAACTGCTGTGCATCCACCCAGGCCTGCAACGCCGGCGCCAACGACGCGCGCCATGCGTCGAACCCATCGCGTTCCAGCACGTGCAGTGGCAGGGCGGAAACAGACGTGTCGGTAAAGCCATTGGCCAGGGTCATGCGGCAGCGTGCTCCGTGCGGTGGGATTGGGTCGTGTCCAGCCAGTCGGCCAGCGCGGCGAGTGTGTCGAATTCCAGGTCCGGGCGCAGTTCCTGCGACGTCCAGGCCTGGCCTTCGCGGTTGATCCAGCAGCTGCGCAAGCCGGCCCGGCTGGCGCCGGCCACGTCCATCTCGTGGTGGTCGCCTACGTGCAGCACCGCGCCTGGTTCCTGCCCCAGGCGCGCGCACGCGGCCAGGAAGATGCTGGCCTCGGGCTTGGCCGCGCCGTGTTCGCGCGAACCCAGCTGGAAGGCGAAATGGTGGTCGATGCCGATGCGATGCAGGTCGGCGTTGCCATTGCTCAGGGCCACCACCGGCACGCGCGCGGCGATCCTGCCCAGTGCACCGACGCTGTCGGGATAGAAATCCACGCGGTTGCGTTCGGCATAGAAGGCCTCGTACGCGGGCTCCAGCAGGGCGAGGTCGGCGTCGCTGCCGCGCAGTGCCGCTTCCAGGGTCATGCGCCGCAGCGCGGACATGTCGTGGACCAGTTGCGGGTTGGCGTCGAATACCTGTTGGCGAAGCACGCGCATGGCCGCGATCGGGTAGCGCGCCGCGGTGGCCGGGCTGTGTTGCAGCATCCAGTCGTGCAGCACCTGCTCGATCCGCGCGCCGATCGGGGCGAACGGCCACAGGGTGTCGTCCAGGTCCAGGGTGATGGCGCGTACGGGGAAATTCACCGGGGCATTGTAGCGGTGGAGCCAGGAGTGAGTGGAGAGGAGAGAGGAGTGAGACAGGCACACCAGCCTCTGCCCCACTCACTACTCACTCCTCTCCGCTCAATCCTCGCCATATCACTCCAGCAACCGCGCCCACCCCTCCATCCCTTCCACCCGCACCAGCACCAGCTTCACGCAGACCAGCAGTGGCACGGCCAGCAGCAGGCCGACGATGCCCCACAGCCAGCCGAACAGCATCAGGGCCAGGATCAGGATCAGCGGCGACAGGGCCATGCGCCGGCCGAGCACGATGGGGGTGACGATCTGGCCTTCCAGCATGTGCAGGCCCAGGTAGATCAGCACCGGCAGCACCGACAGCCAAGGATCCTTGTAGGTGACGAAGCCGACCAGCAGCATCAGGGCCATGCCGATCAACGGGCCCACGTAGGGCGCGAAGTTGAGCACCGCCACGATCGTGCCCCACAACAGCGCCTCCTGCAGAGGCACGTCGAGCGCGTACAGGATCGCCGCGTAGACCAGTCCCACCAGTGCGTTTATCACGCTGATGGTCAGCACGTAGCGCGAGATCTCGTGCTCGATCGACTGCATCAGTCCCACGGTGAATTTCTTCTGCTGGCGGCCGGGCAGCAGTGCGATCGCAGCCCGCTGCAGGTTCTCGCCGTAGACCATGAAGAAGAAGGTCAACAGCACCACCGCCAGCACCGAGGCCAGCATGCGCGGCGTGGCGGTCAGCACCTTGTACGGATCATCGACCTGCGTGCGCACTACCTGTGCTTTCTTGGCGCTTTCACCGCCAGCGGCGCGGGCGATGTTCTCGGCGGCCCGGTTCGCATCCTGCATCGGCTTGGCCAGTTGGCGCAGCTTCGGCGTCAGTTCGCGCAATTCCTGGGGCACGTCACGGAACCAGTCGCCGGCCGGCACCACCAGCTGGTTGCCCAGTGCCACCGTGCCGGCGATGCCGCCGACCACCACCAGTAGCGCAGCGACGAAACGCGGCACGTGCAGGCGCCGCAGCAGGCGGATGATGGGATTGCCAACCAGGGCGAAAAACATGCCCAGCAGGATCGGCAGCAAAAGATCCTGCGCGGCCCACAAGGTGTAGCCGACTGCCAGCGTGGCCAGCACCAGCAACGCGATCGAGGCACGGGGTCGGCGCGGTGCGCGCGCCGGTTCCGCAGGGGCGTCGGCAGGAGGAGGATCGCTGGGAGAAAGGCTCAAGGCATGGGCTCGCAAGGGTTGCATACGTGGGAGCAGCGGTAGTGGGGAGCGACGGTAGCGGGAGCGGCGACAGTGGGAGCGGCGATAGTGGGAGCGACTTCCAGCCTCGAGCTCATGATCCTGGCCTATGGCATTGCTTCCATGTGTTGAACAGGAACAAAGCAAAGCAAAGCAAAGGGCTCGCGGCTGGGAGCCGCTCCTACGGAAAGGTCTCAGCGTTCGGAAATTTCGGTAGCCGCTTCGGCCGGACGCGGTTCGGTCTGGAATACCTGGTCGGGCGTTGCGCGGGTGCGTGCGCCCGGGCGCACGTATTCAAACTGCTGTGGAGATGGCGCCGCCATGGTCTCTGCCGCCGTCTGCCCCCTGGTCATGTTTTCGCTGGTGTCGGCGCTGTCTGCTGCCTGCTCCGCATGCTCGGCGGCGAACGTGGCCTGGGCCGAAGCGAACAGGCCCGATACTGCCCCGACCATCTGCAGCATGCGCGCCCCGGTCAGCGCGCGCAGCGGCTCGGCGCGGCCGACCAGGAAACCGCTGGCCAGGCCCACGGCGATGATCCGGATCGGTGTCCAGCCCTCGCGCCAGACCTGGCCGAGCTGGCGGTAACGGTCGACCAGGCGATGCTCGCGCATTTCCAGCACATCCTCGGCGCGGCCCACCTTGTGCACCAGGTGTTCAAAGCTCACCCGTGGCCGCGCATCCTTGTTCTTCGCGGCCCCGGTCACGCGGGCGTGTCGATGCGGCGCTGCGTCGGGTGTCGGGTTCGGTGTGCTCATGGCGGGGTGATCCGGTTGCCGTCGTCATTGCGTTCGCGCGGATCGCGATCCACCGTATCGCGCGTGGATTCGGTCGAGCCGGGGTCGGGCGCCGAATCGGCCAGTTCGCCGATGCCCAGGCGTGCCAGCTGGCGGCGCGTGGCCTGCATGCGGGTGTGGTCGAAGTAGTAGTCGGCGCGCCAGGCGGCCCACAGCGTCACCGCGCCGCTCAACAAGGCGCATATCAGCAGCGACACCGCCCAGGGCAAGCCCAGCTGCCGGCTCAGGAATACGATCAGGGTCGCCATCAGCAACAGCCAGCACGACGCGCCAAAGACGATGGCCACGCCGGTCAAGGCCATGGCCCGGCCAAACGCACTGCGCGCCAGCGACACGTCGGCAGCTAGCAAGGCGCGGAAAGCCTTGGCCGTGCCACCAGCCTCCTTCAGTCCTTCGCGCGCCGTTTTGCCGACTTCGCGGATCGATTCGAGCAGGTCGGGCGCGGCCTCCCCAGAACCCGCGGAATCCGCGGCGCTGCGGCCATCCTCCGTTTCGCTCACGCCGGCGGCTTACTTGTCGCCGCCGCCGCTGCGGGCCAGCTTGGCGATGATCCAACCGGCCGCAAAGGCCACGCCAAACGACGCCAGGGGCCGCTCGCGGATCAGTTCGGCAGCGCTGTCGATCAGGTCGCGGCCCTTGTCCATCAGCACGTCCACCTGTTCCATCGCGGCGGCGCCGCCATGTTCGGCGGCGGCAATGCCGGACAGCGCGCCGTCGGCCAGCTCGGATTTCACATTGGCCTTGCCCAGTTTCAATTCATCGCCAGCGGAACCCGCGGCGCCGCGGATCGCTTCGCTGGCTGCTGCTGCTGCAGATTTCAGGTGCGCACCGGCTTCACCCAGGTTGCTCTTCAGGGCGTCGGTCGAGGTGGGATTGTTCATGCTTGTCTCCTTTGGGGGTAAGGCGGGTCACACCGGCCTGTGCGCTATCTATAGCAGGCCGTCATTAACGTGCCGTCATCAGCGTGGTGTCGTTGCGCGGTCATTGCGCCAGCAGGTTGCCGCGGCTGCCGCCGCGCTGGATCTGCAGCACCAGCTGCGGCGGCTTGCGGGCAAAGCTGGCCTGGAAGCCAGCCAGGTCGTTGAAGTCGCCGGTCGTTGCCTCGACCACCACATCGTTCGGTTGCAGGCCGTTGCGCGCCGCACGGCTGCCGCGAACCACATCCTTGACCAGGACCCCGCTGAGTCCGGCCTGGCGCAGTGATTCAGGCAATTCGGCAAAGGATGCCCCGACCAGTCGCGGGTCCAGGCTGGCCCCGGGCAGCGCCTTGGGTTGTTCCTTCAGCATTGCCCGCAAGGTCAGCGGCTTGCCCTCGCGGCGGATTTCCAGCGCCACCGGGCTGCCCACGGCTTGCAGGCCTTCGTAGTTGTGCAGCGATTCGGCGCTGTCGATGCGCTCGCCATTGGCGGCAACGATCACATCGCCGGGCTTCAAACCCGCCGCGGCCGCGCCGGAGCCGGCATAGATGCGGGTCACCGCCGCGCCGCGCAGGTCGCTGGCGCCCAGGCCCTTGGCCAGTTCCGGGGTCAGGGTCTGCGATTCCAGGCCCAGGGTGCCGCGGATGACCACGCCGTTGTTGGCGATCAGCTGGTCCTTGATGTTGCGGGCCAGGTTGCTGGGAATGGCGAAACCCAGGCCGATGTTGCCGGCCATGCTGCCCTGCGGATTGAAGCTGGCGGTGTTGATGCCGACCAGCTGGCCCTGCAGGTTGACCAGGGCGCCACCGGAATTGCCCGGGTTGATCGAGGCATCGGTCTGGATGAAGTTCTGGTAGCCCAGGCCGCGGATGCCGCTGCGGCCCACCGCCGAGACGATGCCCGAGGTCACGGTCTGGCCGAGGCCGAACGGATTGCCCACCGCGACCACGAAATCGCCCACGCTCAGCGCGCTGCTGTCCGCCAGCGGGATCTCGGTCAGGTTGCCCGGCGGGATCCGGATCAGGGCCACGTCGGTATCCGGGTCCGAACCAATGAACTGCGCTTCCACGCTGCGCCCATCGCTCAGGGTCACCGACACGCCATCGGCGTTCTCGATCACATGGTGGTTGGTGAGGATGTAGCCCTGTTTCGCATCGATGATCACCCCCGAGCCCAGCGATTGCTGCACGCGCTCGCGCGGCATGTCGGGAATGCCCAGCATGCGCCGGAACACCGGGTCATCGGCAAACGGACCCATCGGGCTGCGCAGCTTGACCGTCTGCCGGCTGTAGACGTTGACCACCGCCGGCATCACCCGCTGCAGCATCGGCGCCAGTGAAGGCATGGGCTGGCCGTTGACCGCGGCCGGCAATGAACCGCTGGCCGCAGGAATGGCGGCGGGTGCCAGGGGCGCAGCGAGCGCCGGGGTTTCAAAGACATCACGCAGGCCGCTGGCCGCGAAACCGCCGAACGCGGCAGCAGCGAGGAGGGCAAGCAGGGTGGGAAGGGGGCGCATGGGTGTTGGTGTATCCCGCTGGGGTGTCATGGGCATGAATTTCGCAGCGGCAACGCGCGATATCAAGTGCGAACCGACATGGACGATGCGCGCAGTTTCAGCCAGGACGCTTTAATCGGGGATGAAATTTCCCTCCGGTGATGAATTTACCTGCTGGCAAGCCGCGAACGTGCGCCGTGCAGCCGCGCGCGGACTTCCGCCGCCCTGCGAGCAGGCAACCCGTGTCAGAAACAGGCACGCCCCGATATCCAGGGCGTGCGGGCAACCTATGGCCGGGTTTCAGTTGGTCATGGCGACGCGTTCGGCTGCGGCCGAACCACACAGGTCCGCGCGCACGCTGCCGTCGATGTTGAGGACCTGCGCGTGGATGGTCTGCGTGTAATGCGTGGCCCGGGCATCAAGGACCAGCACGCCCTGTATGTCCTGCAGGCCGTCATAGCTGCCGTTCGGCAGGTAGCGGTAGAACTGGAACCGGCTCTGGTACTGGTTCCGGCCCTGGAAACTCCAGATGCCCTGGCCGGGCCCGCGCGCGGCCGGCGGCATGGTGTTGGCATCGCTGAGGGTGCCGCCGGCATGGTAGTTGGCCAGCGCCAGGAAGGTCTGGGTCGGTCCACCCAGGCACGGACCGATCCTCACCGATACGTGCCACAGTCCGACGATCCGGTTGGCAGGAACCGGCAACAATCCGGTGCGGGTCGGATCCAGCGATTGTGCCGATGCGCTGGCGGCGAGCAGCGACAGGCAGGCGGCGACGAGAAGTTTGCGGCGGGTTTGCATGGCGGTTTCCTCGGACTGGGCGGGTCGGCGTTGGCTTGCATGCCGGAACTGAAGCCTCGGCGCTGGCGCCCGCAAAGTCTTTGAAAATTCGTTGAATAAAGTTGAAAGACGCTCCGAGGCAGGTGCAAGGACAAGATGGACGATCACCGCTACGACTTCGATGGATTCCGGCTTGACCCGCAGCAGCGTCAATTGCTGGGCGCCGACGGCACTCCGGTTGCGTTGACCGCCAAGGCCTTCGATACGCTGTTGTGCCTCATCCGTAATCGCGACCGCATCCTCGCCAAGGACGAGTTGCTGGCCCAGGTCTGGCCGGGACGGGTGGTCGAGGAGAACAACCTGGCGCAGGCCGTATCGACCTTGCGGCGTGTGCTTGGCGAGGGCCAGGGTCCGCAGCGGCATATCCTCACCGTCGCCGGGCGTGGTTACCGCTTCGTCGCCGAAGTCTCGGAAAGTGCGCTCTCCACCGATGCCGGTCGCGCGGAGCGCCACGAAGTCGAGCGCGACTATCTGGCTGCCTTCGACCTGATCCACGCCCCCAGTCGCGCGCGCCTTCGCCGCGCCATCGGCGCTTTCCGCAAGGTGCTCGATCGCGACCCCGGGTTCGCGCGCGCCTGGAGTGGGCTGGCCTTCGTCTGGCGCGCGTTGACCATCGTCGACGACATGGACCCGATGCAGGCGTTCCCGCTGGCCAAGGCCGCAGTCGCGCATGCGCTGGCCCTGGAGCCCGGGTTGGCCGATGCCCACACCGCACGCGGCTTCAATCTGTTCTGGCATGACTGGGACTGGGGCGGCGCCGAGACCGCGCTGCTGCAGGCGATCCGGCTCGACCCGGCGCTGGCGGACGCGCACTTCGTCTATGCGCACCTGCTCAACAACCTCGGGCGCTTCGACGAGGCGCTGGCGCAGGCCCGCCAGGCCCGCGAACTGGATCCGCTGTCACCGTTGATCAACACCCTGGAAGCCGGGTTCCTGGGGGCCGCCGGTCGCGTCGACGAATCCCGCGAGCGGATCGCACGCGCACTGGAGCTGGCACCGGATTTCTGGGTCGCGTTGCTGGCCCGGGCCGGCATGGCCCTGGCCCGGGGGGATGCGGCTACCGCGGCCATCGACCTGGCGCGCGCGTCCACCTTGTCCGAGGGCAACAGCCAGGTGCTGGCGATGCTGGGCATGGCCCATGTGGCCGCGGGCGAAGAAGGGCGCGCCAGGCAGTTGCTGGCGGAACTGGAGACCCGGGCCGCCGCGGGTTACGTGCCCGCCACCAGCAGGGCCTCGATCCACAATGCCCTGGGAGAACACGCGGCGGCACTCGACCTGCTCGAGCGCGGGTACGCGCAGCGCGACATCCGCATGACGTTCCTGGGCGTTGACGCCCGCTGGAACAACCTGCGCGGCGAGCCGCGTTTCCACCAACTCGCGCAGCGCCTTGGGCTGGGGCGGGCGCCGGCGCAGGGCCGACTATGAAGCGGGTTCCTGAGCCGCACAGGCGCGGCCCAGCAGAAGCCGTCCAGGACATGCTGCGGCGGCCGAGCCGGGGCCGGCGGAGCCCCGGCAACCTGTCCTGCGAGGGCGGTGCCAAAGCTGAACAGGGGAGGGGCAATTTTCCTGCCGCATCTGCCCGTTTTGCGATTGACAGCCCGACCCGGCCAGCGTAGCTTGCAGGCTTCGCTCTGCCACTAGATATAGCGGTCAGATGTGAAACGGACCCAAGCAGTAGGGTTTTTTCTTGGGTGTAGGGCGCTTCGGGGATAGCGCATGACAGTAGCGTTGGCAGTGGTTTTACGGGACCGCACGCACAATTCGGAGCTGCCGCGACGCGCGCTGCGCAGTCGTGCGGATTGTCGCCGCCGCCGCTGTACCCGGGTAGCCGTTATCGAGTTGCACCGCACTGGCCGGCCCGACCGTCCAGGCGCATAAAAAAACAAGTCCAACCATTGGTTCCAGAAAGAACAGGGAGAGCAACACAATCATGAGTACGGTGCGCCTCGAGGCGGTCAAGAACGAACAAGCTGCAGATTCATCCCTGGTGCCCATGCAGCCTGCCTCGCTGGATATCTGGGACAAGAAATACCGGCTGAAGACCAAGCAGGGTGAAGCCCTGGATGCCGACATCGACGGCACTTACCAGCGCGTGGCCCGGGCCCTGGCCGACGCCGAAACCACCGCCGAGAAGCGTGCCTACTGGAACGAGCGCTTCGTCTGGGCGCTGCGCCGCGGGGCCATTCCTGCCGGCCGCATCACCAGCAATGCCGGTGCGCAGGAGCACAAACCGGCCACCAGCACCATCAACTGCACCGTGTCCGGCACCATCGAGGACTCGATGGACGGGATCCTCGACAAGGTCCACGAGGCCGGGCTGACCCTCAAGGCAGGCTGCGGCATCGGCTATGAATTCAGCACCCTGCGTCCGCGCGGGGCGTTCGTGGCCGGCGCCGGTGCGTACACCTCCGGGCCGATGTCGTTCATGGATATCTACGACAAGATGTGCTTCACCGTGTCCTCGGCCGGTGGCCGTCGCGGCGCGCAGATGGGCACCTTCGACGTGTCGCATCCGGACGTGAAGGACTTTATCCGGGCCAAGCGCGAGGACGGGCGCCTGCGCCAGTTCAACCTGTCGCTGCTGATCACCG
>JBDTPP010000090.1:0-12588 GCA_039932615.1 Pseudoxanthomonas sp. | reverse complement strand
CGCACGCCCTTGACCACGCGCCCATCGCGCACGTCCAGGCAGGGAATGATGCGCCGGCTCAGCACGTCAGTGCCGCCTGCAGATCGAGCCTGCCTTCAAGCAATGCGCGCCCCAGCACGATGCCGGCACAACCCTGGTCGCGGGCGATCGCCACATCGGCGACCTCGCGTACTCCCCCCGAGGCCTGCACCCGCAAGGCGGGCGCAAGCGTCCGCAGGTGCGCGTAGAGATCGGTATTGGGGCCGGAGAGCATGCCATCGCGGGCGATGTCGGTGCTGAGCAGGTGCCTGAGCCCGCCTGTCTCGAAATGCACGGCCAAATCGTCCAGCGTGGCCGATGCATATTCCGTCCAGCCATGCACCGGCAGGCGCCAGGTTCCCTGGGCGTCCTGGCGCGCGTCGAGCGCCACGGTAATACGTTCGCTGCCAAATTCCGCCACCCACTCCAGGACCACGTCTGGTTGTTGTACCGCGAGCGAGCCGATCACCACGCGCGCGGCGCCGGCAGCGAGGAGTCGTGCCACGTCCTCGCGCGCCCGCACGCCCCCGCCGGTCTGCACCTGCAATCCGCTGAAGGCGCATATCTCGCGCAACAACGGCGCCAGCGTATAGCCGCCAGCACGCGCGGCGTCCAGGTCAACCAGATGCAACCAGGTGGCGCCCTGGGCCGCGTAACGGCGGGCCGTATCGAGGGGATCGTGCTCATAGCTGGTCTGGCGCGCGTAGTCGCCCTGCGCAAGCCGCACCACGCGCCCGTCGCGTACATCGATGGCGGGATAGACGGTGAATTCACTCATGCCAGTCCGTGCTCCAGGAAATTCTGCAGCAGCCGCGCACCCGTAGCGGCCGAGCGTTCCGGATGAAACTGCGCGCCGGCCACGTTGCCGCGTTGCACGACCGCGGCGAACGAGGCGCCGTGCTCGCAGGAAAACACGCAGTCGGGTGTCACCGGCGCGGCGTAGCTGTGCACGAAGTAGGCGCGGTCGTCGCCACCGATGCCCGCGCAGAGCGAATTGCTGCGCACCGGCAGCAGCGTATTCCAACCCATGTGTGGAACACGGATGCCGGGGCCGGCAGGCAGTTTGGCCACGCGGCCCGGTAGAAGGCCGAGGCACTCCACATCACCTTCATCGGAGCCCTCGAACAGCAGCTGCATGCCGACGCAGACACCCAACAGCGGCTTGTCCAGCTTGCGCAGGGTCTCCACCAGGTCCAGTTCGCGCAGTCTTCGCATCACCGTGCCCGCAGTGCTGACCCCGGGCAGGATCACCCGATCGGCGTTGCGGATCACTTCCGCATCGCCGGTCAGCGTCGCTTCCACACCGAGGCGTTGCAACGCAAATCGCACCGAGCCGATGTTCGCCCCACCCGCGTCTACCAGCGCCACTTTCATCAGTGCTGCACCCATCAAAGCGCGCCCTTGGTACTTGGCAGTTCGGCACCTTCGCGCTTGATCGCCTGGCGCAGCGCGCGGGCGAAGGATTTGAAGCAGGCTTCGACCTTGTGGTGGTCGTTGTCGCCCTGCACCTGAAGGTTTAGGTTCAATCCCGAGGCATCGCATACGGAACGGAAGAAATGCGGAACCAGTTCCGTCGGCAGATCGCCAACCCGTTCCCGCTTGAATTCGCCGGAGAAGACGAAGTACGGACGCCCGCTGAAATCCAGCGCTGCGCTGGCGAGCGTTTCATCCATCGGCAGGGTGAAGCCATAGCGGCCAATACCGCGCTTGTCGCCCAATGCCTGCTTCAGCGCCTGCCCCAAGGCCAGGCCGGTGTCCTCGACGCTGTGGTGTTCGTCGATATGCAGGTCGCCGTCGGTGCGGATAGCCAACGTGAAGCCGCCATGTTTGCCGATCTGTTCCAGCATGTGATCGAAGAACGGCAGGCCGGTAGCAATGGCGGGTTCAGCGACGCTGTCCAGATCGACCTCGACGCGCACTTTTGTTTCCCTGGTATTGCGCTCGACCACCGCCCGGCGCGGCGCATCGGCCAGTTCATGGGCGATGCCGGGCCAGTCCCACGCGCCGCCGAACTGGGCGCTTTTCAGCTTGAAGCCGCGGATGTGCAGGTTGTCGGCAAAGGCGGTATCGGTGTCGCGGTCGCCGACCATGGCCGACCGTGACCAGTCGATACCGCGATCCTGCAAATACGGAACAACCAGCCCAATTGCAGGCTTGCGCGTGGGCGCGTTGTCCTGCGGCCAGCTGCAATCGATCAGCACGTCGCGGAAGACGATGCCCTGGCTCTCGAACACCTGCAGCATCAGGTTGTTGGGGCCATCGAAGGCTTCGCGTGGATAGCCCTCGCTGCCCAGCCCGTCCTGGTTGCTGACGATCACGAACTGGTAGCCGGCATCACGCAATTTCAGCAATGCGGGCACCACGTCCTTCACGAAACGGATTTTTTCGTAGGCATCGATCTGGAAATCCGCCGGTTCCTCGATCAAAGTGCCGTCGCGGTCGATGAACAGGATCGGAGTCATGAGGCTTCCTGCAGGCGCAAGGTGGAAATGACCAAATCGTTCTGCTCGGGCGAACCAATGGTGATGCGCAGCGCATCGCCCAGTTGCGGCGCGGCGCGCTGGTCGCGGACCACGATGCCTGCGGCCAGCAATGCATGGAACGCGGATTCGGCATCGCGGAATCGTACCAGCAGGTAGTTTCCCTGCGAGGGATAGACGCGCACCACTCCAGACATTGCCGTGAGCGCGGATTGCAGGCGCAGGCGCTCCGAGCGGATCAATGCGACACGCATGCCGGTCTCGGCCAGCGCCCCAGCCGAGAGGCCCGCAAGCGCAAGCTCCGCACAAGGCGTCGGCACGGGATACGGCGCCTGGCATCGACGCAACACTTCGATCAGCTTCGTATCGGCGATCGCTACGCCAATGCGCGCAGCGGCCAATGCGTGGGCCTTGGACAGGGTTCGCAGTACGACGATGTTGGAGTACTCCGGCAGCAGAGAGGTTGCGGAAGGAACCTCCGAAAACTCCCCGTAGGCTTCATCCACTACCACCAGGGCGACACCTTCCAGCCGCTTCGCCAATTGTCCGATATCGGCGAGCGGAATCGCGGAACCTGCCGGATTGGAAGGCGAACACAGGAACACGAGCTTGGCGCGCGCCTTGATCGCCGCTTCGGCGATGGCATCGAGATCAGGCCCGAGGCCCTCGGCAACCTCGCGCAAGGGCACTTCGACGACCGGCGCGTTCTGCAACCGCGCGCAGACCGCATACATGCCGAATACCGGCGGGGTGATCAGCACCGCATCCCTGCCGGGATTGCACAGCGCGCGCACCAGCAGGTCGATGGCTTCGTCGCTGCCCCGCCCGATCAGCAATTGCGATGCCTCGCAGCCGTAGAGCGCCGCCAGCGCAGCGCGCAGCGCGGCGGGTTGTGGGTCGGGATAACGACGACTGCTGGCGGCGGTATCGGCGGGATTCGGCCACGCCGATTCATTCGCGTTCAACCACACCTCGCCCTGCAATGTTTCGGTGCGCGCGGACTTGTATCCGGCGAAACCGCGCAGATCCTCGCGCACCAAGGCAAGCAGGTTACTCATGCCGCGACCTCCTGCATGCGCAACCTGACCGCATTGGCGTGCGCTTCCAGTCCTTCCGCCGTAGCCAGAACGATCGCGCAGCCACCGATGCCGGCGATGCCCGCACGCGAGGCGGACTGCACGCTGACCGCGTTCTGGAAACTGGACACGCTGACGCCACTGTAAGCTGCCGCCGCGCCATTGGTGGGCAGCACGTGGTTGGTGCCACTGCAGTAATCGCCCAGGGCTTCGGGCGTGAAGTCGCCGAGGAATACCGAACCCGCGACTTGCACCTTGTCCAGCCAGGCACGCGGCTCGCGCAGGGCCAGGATCAGGTGTTCCGGCGCGTAGTCGTTGCTGATGGCGAAGGCCTGTTCCAGTGATTCCACCTTGACCAGGCGCGAGGCCGACAAGGCGGCACGGGCGATGTCGGCACGCGGCAAGTCCGCGAGTTGCGTTTCGATCTGCCGTTCGACCGCGGCCAGCAGTCCCGCGTCGTCGGACAGCAGCAATACCTGCGAGTCGGGCCCATGTTCGGCCTGCGACAGCAGGTCGGCGGCCACGAATGCGGGATCCGCGCCGCCATCGGCGATCACCAGCACTTCCGACGGACCTGCCGGCATGTCGGTGGCAACCACGCCGGCGCGCGCGACCTGTTGCTTGGCTTCGGTCACGTAACTGTTGCCGGGACCGAAGAGCTTGTCGCACTTGCGGATCGATCCGGTGCCGAAGGCCATGGCCGCGATGGCCTGGGCGCCGCCGAGCTTGAGCACGCGCGACACACCGGTCAGGCGCGCCGCGACCAGCACTGCGGGGTCGACGCTACCGTCCTTGCGCGGCGGCGTGCATAACAACACTTCCGCACAACCCGCCAGTCGCGCGGGGATGCCGAGCATCAACGCAGTGGAAGGCAAGGGTGCGGTGCCTGCCGGCACATACAGGCCGACCCGGCGTATCGGGCGCAGGATCCGTTCGCAGACCACGCCCGGGGCGGTTTCCACTGCGTAGGGTTGGGCGATCCCGGCGCGGTGGAAGGCCTCGATGCGTTGCGCAGCCTGTCGCATGGCAGCTTTCAGCTCGGCGGAAACCGCAGCCTCGGCCGCCGCGAATTCCTCCTCACCGACCTCGAAGCCTTCCAGCACGACCTGGTCGAAGCGCGCGGTGATTTCGCGCAAGGCCACATCGCCGCGCTCGCGCACCTCTTCCAGCAACTCAGCCACCGCGTCGCGTGTTTCCGCGGCGACCTGCTGAACGGGACGCAGCAAAGCCGCGCGGCGCGCATCGGCATCCAGCGACGACCAGTCCAGCCGGTTCATGCCAGCGACCTTTCCACCGACAGCACCATCAGACCCTGGGCACCGGCACGCTCGAGTTCTTCCAGCCGCTGCCAGGTGACCAGGCCGTGGCACATGGTCTGCAGCGACAGCGGGCCTCCGTTTTCCGCCGCCAGGTAGGTAGGCGGATCCGCATCCGGCAGCAGGCGCAGCAGCGCAGGCACGGTGGCGCGATCGGCACGGAACATCAGCAGCTTGCTGTCCTTGAGTTTGAGCACCCCGTCCATCCGCCGCAACAGCATCGCAGCGAGGTCGGCGCGTTGATCCTCCAGGGCGCGGGTCGGGCCAGCCAGCACGGCTTCGCTCTGCAGCAAGGTTTCCACCGACTTGAGCTGGTTTGCCAGCAACGTGGCGCCGCTCGATACCAGGTCGCAGATCAGGTCGGCGGTGCCGAGCTTCGGTGCGATCTCCACCGAGCCGGACAACTCGACCACGCTGGCGCGCACACCCTGCTTCTGCAGCCAGTCGGCCAGGATCGCGGGATAGCTGGTCGCGATGCGCGTGCCCTGGAGTTGCGAGGCGCCGGTCCATTCCCAGGTTTCGGGTACCGCCAGCATCAACCTGCAATTGCCGAAGCCCAAGGCACGGACTTCCGCATAGGCGTCGGACAGGCCGGCGCTGGCGCGGGCGGCGGCCTGTTCATTGAGCTCATTGCGCCCGACCACGCCGAAGTCGCAGACGCCGTCGGCGATCAGCCCGGGGATGTCGTCGTCGCGGACCAGCAACAGGTCCACCGGCAGCGATTCGCCATAGCAGAACAGCTTGTCGCGGCTTTCCCGCCAGCTCAGGCCGCAGGCCGAAAGCAGGGCGCGCGCCGGCTCTGCGAGGCGTCCGCTTTTCTGGATGGCGATGCGCAGCCGATCGCGCGTCGCGGTGGCAACAGTAGGATTCATCGGGGAGAGCTCAGTGGGAGGCGGCGGCAGGGCGGGATTGCTGGCGGCGCAGGGCTGCGGCATAGCCGCCGGTGCCGCTTTCCAGGGTGCGCGCCACGCGCCCGATGGTGGTGACACTGACCTCGGTCAGGTCGTGGATTTCCCGGTAGGGCACCCCTTTGAGAATCAGGGGCACCACCCGCCAGCGATCGGCCATCGCTTCCAGCTCGGCAGGCGTGCACAGGTCCTGCAGGAACGCACGCACGTCCTCGGTCTTGCCCAGCGACACGAATGCCCGCGACAGCGCCTGTAGCGAGGTGGAAGCGGCCTGATCATCGGCGGCGGAACGGCGCTTCATGTGGACTTTTTCACGATCGTATTTTGTATCAATGTATTAACGTGCTATTACATTAGTCCATATCCATGCCAACCGTCAAGTCGGCACTGGAGACGCGCTGTCCCGGGCCACCGGTTACTCCATTCAAAAGCGCAACAGGGGCTGCAAGCGTAGCCATTGGGTGCCGGGATCCGGTCGGAGTAGACTCCGCGTTGGTCCACGTGGTGGATCAGCAATCCGGAAGCACAACTGGGGAGTTAGCAGGATGCTGCGTTGGCGGAACCCATTGATTCGATTGATGCTGGTCTTCATTGCCTTGCTGGCTGCGAACGCGTTTGCACGTTCCCCGCTACAGATCACCGCCGCAACCTCGCAGGCGCCGCTGGCCCCGTACACCACTTTCCATCATGACGAAACCGGCAAGGACGATCTGGCTGCCGCCCGGGCGCGCCTTGCCGAAGGCGCTTTCCAGGCGATACCAGGCGACAACCCATCCTTCGGCTTCCAGGATGGCGCTTACTGGTTCCACGTACAGGTCAGCAACCAGGACAACGCTGAAGACAAATGGCTGCTGGTCCAGGAATACGCACTCAGCGATCGCCTCGATCTGTATGCCACGTATCCCGATGGCCGCGTGGTCCACACGGCGGGTGGCGACCACCTGCCCTTCGACCAGCGCAATATCCGCTACCGGCAGCCGAATTTCTGGCTGAGCCTGCCGCAGGGGCAGACCGTCGACCTGATGGTCCGCGTGCAGAGCGAAAGTTCGATGCAGGTGCCATTGCGGCTGTATGCGCCTGCCGCCTTCATCGAACAATCGCGTGATGCCCAGTTCGCCATCGGCCTGTACTACGGCATCCTGCTTGCCCTTTTCATCTACAACCTGGTGCTGTGGCTGACCCTGCGCGATCCCGGCTATTTCTGGTACCTGTTCCATATCAGCGCCTTCGGCCTGGTGCTGTTCACCCTCAACGGACTGGGCTTCGAGTACCTGTGGCCGAAGTCGGCGTGGCTGGCCGACCACATGGTGCCGCTGTCGATCTGCCTGGCCCTGATGGGCATGCAACAGTTCGCGCGGGTATTCCTGGAACTGAAACAGCGCTGGCGCTTCGGCGACCGGGTGGCACTGGCGATCATCGCCTTCTTCGTCATCCTCGGTATCTCCGCCACGCAACTTCCCTATCGCAGCGTGGTGCCGCTGGCGTCCGCCGCAGTGTTCCCTTGTATCGGCTGGATCCTGGTCGAAACCATCGTGGTACTTCGACGCGGTTACAAGCCGGCCAAGCTGTTCCTGCTGGCCTGGTTCCTGTTCCTGCTGGGCACCGGCATGTTTGCGGCCATTGCCTTCAACCTGCTGCCGAAGAACTTCATCACCGAGTACGGCGTGCAAATTGGTTCAGCGCTGGAAATGCTGTTGCTGTCGATCGCCCTGGGCTACCGCTACGCAGCCCTGCGCAACGAGAACGAGCGGATCGTGCGCGAAGCCCGCGACCAGCTGGAACACAAGGTCGAACAACGCACTTCGGAATTGCGCAGCGCACTGGGACAGCTGGAGGACGCGCACCACCGCCTCAGGGAGTTCAGCCGCCACGACGGCCTGACCGATCTGTATAACCGCACCCATTTCCGCGAGGCTTTCGAAAACCTGCTATCGGAAGCGCGCAACAGTCATCATCCGATCTCGTTGCTAATGATCGACCTGGACCACTTCAAGAAGATCAACGACGCCTACGGCCACCTGGTCGGCGACGATTGCCTGCGTTGCACCTCCAACACCATGGCCGAAGCGTTGGCGCCGCATGGCGCTTTGCTGGCGCGCTTCGGCGGCGAGGAGTTCATCGCCGCACTGCCCGGCCTGGACCTGGCCCAGGCCAGCGCGGTGGCCGAGGAACTGCGGCAGAGCCTCAACCGGCGTCCCTGCGTCAGCGGTGACCTGGTGATTCCCGTGTCGGCGAGCATCGGCGTGCATTCCGTCGACGTCGCGGCCAAGGACAGCATCGAATCGGCCCTGCAGGTTGCGGACCAGGCCCTGTATGCGGCCAAGGCCGAAGGACGTGATTGCGTGCGGACGCTGTAGAAGGTCGTACCGCCCTTTCGCCTAGCCGGCATCGACGCTAGCATCGTCGTTCCCAAGCCACTCCGGAATGCAAATGCCCACGCGCCATGTCGCTGCCCTTGTGCTGTTATTCATGATGGACAACGTGCTTGCCGCAGGCAACGCCACTGCCGCACGGCAATTCGCCCAGGATGCCGTGATCGTCGATACCCACATCGACGCGCCTACCGAGTTGTTGGCGGAATGGCAGGACCTGGGCAAGCTGACGCCCAGCCGCGAGTTCGACTACCCGCGCGCACGGGAAGGTGGCCTGGACGTGGCCTTCATGTCGATCTACACCTCGCCCGAAGAGGATGCGCTTGGCACCGCTCGCCAGATAGCGCATCGGCAGATCGATGCGGTCGAAGCAATGATCGGACGGCATCCCGACAAGTTTGCGCTACTCACTTCGCCCGGCGATGTAGAACGCCTGCGCGCAGGTAACCATGTGTTACTGGCATTGGGCATGGAAAATGGTGCGCCGCTGGGCGACGACCTGGCGCAACTGGCGCAATTCCATGCGCGCGGAGTGCGCTACATCACCCTTGCCCACAGCGCCAGCAACCGCATCAGTGATTCGTCCTATAGCCAAAAACACCAATGGCAGGGCCTGAGCCCGTTCGGTAAAAAAGTGGTTGCCGAAATGAACCGGCTTGGGATGATGGTGGATGTGTCGCACCTGTCAGATGCGGCGGCGACGCAGGCGATCGAGCTGAGCAGCGTGCCGGTCATCGCCAGTCATTCCGGATTCCGCCATTTCACTCCCGGCTTCGAGCGCAATGTCAGCGACGAGCTGGCCAAGGCAATCGCCGCCAAAGACGGCGTGGTTCAGATCACTTTCGGGATTGGTTTTGTCAACCGACAGGCCGCTGACAACATGCAGGCCTATTTTGTCGCCTCGGCCGCATTGGGTGAGCGCAATGCCGCCGCGCGCGCCGCAGGCAAGCCCATCGAAGATGAAGCCGCCTTCGACAAGGAATGGCAACGCACCCATCCGACTCCCGCCACCCCGATCGTCGCCGTGCTCGACCAGATCGACTACGCGGTCAAGCTGATCGGCGTCGACCATGTCGGCCTGGGTTCGGACTTCGATGGCGTCTCCGGGAACCTGCCCAAAGGCCTTCACAACGTCGCCGACTATCCCAACCTCGTGGCCGGCCTGCAGGCGCGCGGCTACAAGGATGATGAGTTGAAGAAAATCCTTGGCGGGAACCTGCTGCGGGTCTGGTCTGCAGTGGAAGCTGGCAGCGAACAGCAGAGGCATTGATCTTCAACAGACGGTAGCCCGCGTGGAGGCGAAGGCTATACGCTGGGGTTTTTGATCTTCGGAAAAATCTTCCCCGGGTATCGCTACGCTCCACCCGGGCAACCGGGCCATGAAACCCATCGCGGCACTGCCAGGATCAAACGGTCTGGCGTATCGCGTCCAGCAACCTGCCCGACTCCACCAGGCTTACCGCCGTGGATACCTCCCCATCCATCGCTCGATCGCGATCCAGGAACGGGATCTCCGCGCGGATCACCGCGTGCGCCGCCGCAACTGCCCGGCCCGGGTGGAATTCATCGGCCTTCGCAAGCTCAGCGCGCAGGCCTTCGACTTCGCTGTAGAAAACTTCGCTAGCAGCCGCGTCGCCATGCGGGCCCCCCTGCACTTTCACCGCGAACGATGCCGCATCGGTACGCCGCGACAGGTCGCGCGCGGCGTTGATCATGTCCATGCGCAAATCCAGCGCCTGCGCCGCGGTGTACAGCTCAAGCGCCAGGACTTTGGAAAGATCGCGCGTCATCGCCAGCACCTGGCGCGCTTCGTTGGCGCCCATCGAGACATGGTCCTCGGCGTTGGCGCTGGTGGGAATGGAAAAAACCGAGGCCGGATGCGCGCGGCTGACCAGGTCATTGACGATGGCCGCGGCGGTGTACTGCACGATCATGTGGCCGGACTCGGTGCCATCTTCATTGCCGATCAGGAACGCAGGCAATCCATCATTGGTAGCCGGATCGACCAGCTTGTTGAGGCGACGCTCACTGATCGACGCCAGTACCGGGATCGATGCCTTGACGTAACTCATGGCCAACGCCAGCGGCATGCCGTGGAAATGACCCGCGGAAATGACCTGCTCTTCCACGTGCGCCGCGTCCACCTTGTCCGGGAACACCAGCGGATTGTCGGTGACCGAATTCAGTTCTATTTCCAGCACGCGCTTGGCCTGCGCCACGGCATCACGCACGGCACCGTGCACCTGCGGGATGCAACGCAATGAATAGCTGTCTTGCGGCTGATGCTTCTTGCCGCCGCGGAACGGCCGGAAACGTTCGTAGAACTTCTCGCGCCCATGACGCTGGTCGCTGGGAACCCAATCCCAGCCGATATCGAATCGCAGCGCCTGCGATGCCTCGGTGTCCCAGCTCTGCGGCAGCCATTGCCGGAACTTCGGCACCAGGTGATAGCGAATGTCGGCCAGGCTCGAACCCTGCAGCAACGCGCGCAGGCGCGCGGCCACGTGGACCTGGCCGGGATGCGGACGCAGCGCGTGTACTTCTTCCGCGAAGGCGCCCAGGCGGCCCGCGAAGGCGTCGATGGTCATCGCCGCGGCAAGGTCCGCCGTATCCAGCAACGCATCCAGCTTGTGCACGGCCAGCACGCCCATCGCCAGCATCTGCGCCGTGCCATTGTTCAGCGCCAGGCCTTCCTTGTAAGAAAGCTTTACCGCCGTCAGCCCTGCATGCTGCAGCGCCTGCGCACCCGGCATGCGTTCGCCTTCGTAGAAAGCTTCGCCGCCACCGAGCAGCACCAGCGCCAGATGCGAAAGCGGCGCCAGGTCGCCGGAAGCGCCGACCGAACCCAGTTCCGGCACCACCGGCACGATGCCGGCATTGAGCATCGCCGCCATCGCTTCCAGGGTCTGCACACGAATGCCGGAATGGCCGCGCAGCAGGGTGTTGATGCGGATACCGAGCATGGCCCGCACCACTTCCCCCGTCATTGGCTCGCCCACGCACACGGCGTGGGTGATGATCAGGTTGTTCTGCAGTTCCTCATGCAGCGAGCGACCGGACTTCTTCGCCCCCGGCAGTTCGTCGCGCAATGGATGAGCGCCCAGCAGCTTGTCGGCGTTGCTGCCGAAACCGGTGGAGACGCCATAGATCGGTTCTTCGCGGCGCACTTGTTCGGCGAGATAATCGGCGGCGCGCGCCACTGCCTTCAGTGCACCCGGGTCCAGTCCAACGCTGGCACCACAGGCAATCGCGATCAGCTGGTCGCGGGTCAGGGATTGTCCATCGAGGCTGATTGGTTTCATTGAATGCTCGGTTTCATTGAATACGGCTTCACCGGATCCCCGGCGTCATAAGCAGCATGTTCACAAGCAGCATGTTCATCAGCGGCCTGCCAGTGCGCGGGTCTGTTCCAGCTCAACGCGCAGGCTGGAAGCCAATTGCTCTCGGGTCACCTCGAATTGCTGTTCCCGCGCGAGATCCTTCACCGTGACCACGCCACGCGCCAGTTCGTCCTCGCCAGCCAGGACCACGAAGCGGATGCCGGCGCGCGAGGCGTACTGGAACTGCTTGCCCAGCTTCTTCGGCTCCATCTGCACTTCGGTGTTGATGCCGCCAGCGCGCAGGCGCCGGGCTATATCGAGCGAATCGGTAAGCTGGGATTCTTCCATCAGCGCGACCATGGCCTGCACTGAACTCTCGTCGACGCCGACGATCAGGCCCGCTTCGCGTAGTTGCCAGAACAAACGGGTCAGGCCGATGGAAATGCCCACGCCGGGCAGCTTCGACTTGCTGTAGTGGCTGGCCAGGTCGTCGTAGCGTCCCCCGGAACAGATCGACCCGATTTGCGCGAAATCATCCAGCACGGTTTCGTACACGGTGCCGGTGTAGTAATCCAGGCCACGCGCGATCGACAGGTTCAGGCAGTAATCGCTTTCCGGCACGCCCAGCGCATGCACCAGCTCCAGCACTTCGCGCAATTCGGCGATGCCCTGGTTGAAGGTCTCACTGCCCTGCCCCAGCGAATCGATGCGGGCCAGCGCATCGGCGTGGCTGGTCGAACGCACTGCCACGAACTCCAGGATCTTCTGCACCGTATCCGCTGACAAGCCGAAGCCTTCGCCGGTCAGCGTCTCGCGCACGTAATCGGCGCCACGCTTGTCCAGTTTGTCCACTTCGCGCAGCACCGCCATCTGCTGGTCGCCATCGGCGACGCCAAGGCCCTCGAAAAAGCCGCGCATCAGCTTGCGGTTGTTGAGCTGGATAGTGAAGTCGCCGATGCCCAGTTCCGAGAATACCGCATGGATCACCGCCATGATCTCGGCGTCGAAGCGGATGCTCAGCGAATCCTTCCCGACCACGTCGATGTCGCACTGGTAGAACTCGCGGAAACGGCCGCGCTGGGCGCGCTCGCCGCGATA
>JBDTPP010000089.1:0-12648 GCA_039932615.1 Pseudoxanthomonas sp. | reverse complement strand
ACCACCAACCACCAACCACCAACCACCAACCACCAACCACCAACCACCAACCACTAGCTCAACGGCACCGGCCCCAATTTCATCGACAGGTCGACCGCGTGGACATTCTTGGTCAATGCACCGATCGAGATGCAATCCACGCCGTCCTCGGCGATGCCGCGCAGCGTGCTGAGATCGACGCCGCCCGAGACTTCCAGTGGAATGCGCCCGTGGACGATCCGTACCGCCTCGCGTCGCGTGGCGGCATCGAAATCATCGATGAGGATGCGGTCGCAGCCGGCGGCCAGGGCTTCTTCCAGTTGGGTCAGCGTCTCCACTTCCACTATCAACGGCAGCTTCGGCTGGGCGGCACGCGCAGAACGCACGGCTGCATCGATCGAACCGGCGGCACGGACATGGTTTTCCTTCAGCATCACTGCATCGAACAGGCCAATGCGGTGATTGCTTCCGCCACCACATCGCACCGCGTATTTCTGCGCGAGGCGCAGGCCAGGAAGGGTCTTGCGCGTGTCAAGGATCCTGGCGCGGGTGCCACTTACGGCTTCGACATAGGCGGCGGTGGCGGTGGCGGTGCCCGACAGGGTCTGCATGAAATTCAGGCTGGTACGTTCGGCGCTGACCAGCGCCCGGCTGCGTCCGCCCAGCGTCGCCAGCACCGTGCCTGCTTCCACGCGGTCACCTTCCGCCACCCGCCATTCAATAACTACATCCGGATCCAGCGCGCGGTGGCAGGCATCGAACCACGGCCGCCCCGCGACTACTGCGGTTTCCTTGCACAACAGATAGGCGATATCGGCGGTGTCCGGCAGCAAGGCCGCGGTCACATCGCCATTGCCCAGGTCTTCGGCCAGAGCACGCGCTACGTCGCTGGCGATCACTTCGGCGGGTGGCGGTGAAAGGTCACGGGTCATTTGACGGGAAAGTCTTCGATCTGCGCGGTGGCGATGGCTTCCTCGGCCAGCAGCACCGGGATGCCGTCATCGACGCGATACACGGTCTTGCGGTCCCGGGTAAGCAGGGCCTCGCGCAGGGCTTCGGCCTGCACGCTGTCGTCGGCGCGCTTGACGCCACCGGCGGCGATGGCCCGGTTCACCGCGTCCAGCGCTTGCGCATCAAGCATGGCCAATGGCTGGCGCGTAGTGGGGCAGCACAGGATATCGAGCAATTTGCGATCCATGGGTCCATCGTCGGGCTGGGAAGACGGCTAGAATAAGCCTTTGCGACCGCAGGCAGTCAAAGGCCTGCCTTACTCCAGAGAGGACGGCAATGACCGCCACTGCTTCAAGCCCACTGGTGGGGATCGTGATGGGTTCGCGCTCCGACTGGGAAACCATGCAGCATGCCGCGCAAAAACTCGACGCGCTGGGCGTGCCCTATGAAGTGCAGGTAGTCTCCGCGCACCGTACTCCAGACGTGTTGTTCTCTTACGCCGATGGCGCGGCTGCGCGAGGGTTGCGCGCGATCATCGCCGGAGCCGGAGGCGCCGCGCACCTGCCCGGCATGCTGGCTTCGAAAACGGCGGTGCCCGTGCTCGGCGTGCCGGTGCAGTCGAAGGCCCTCAACGGAATGGATTCGCTGCTTTCCATCGTGCAGATGCCCGCCGGAATTCCCGTGGCCACCTTCGCCATTGGTGTCGCTGGCGCCGCCAATGCCGCGCTGTTCGCCGCCGCCTTGCTTGCACCGCATCACCCCGAGATCGCCACCACGCTGGAAGCGTTCCGCAAGCGGCAAACGGACGAAGTGATGGCCAACGACGATCCGCGCCTGCCGGTTTCCAGCCCCGGACAAGCCGCGCAGTGACCACCGTCGGAATCCTGGGTGGCGGGCAACTGGCCCGCATGCTGGCGCTTTCCGGCGCCCCGCTGGGTTTGCGTTTCCTGGTGATGGACACCGAAACCGATGCTTGCGCAGGCCAGTGCGCGCCCCTGCTGGTGGGTGATTACCGTGACAGGATGGCGCTGGCGGAATTCGCGTCGAAAGTGGATGTAGCGACTTTTGATTTCGAAAACGTGCCTGCCGAGAGTGCCGAATGGCTGTCCGCGCGCGTGCCGGTATTCCCTAACCCGAGCGCGCTGGCTGTGACCCAGGACCGGCTGGTGGAAAAAAACCTGTTCCGGAGCCTGGACATTCCGGTGGGCGAGTATGCCGCGATCTCCAACCGCGATGAGCTGGATACGCAGGTCGCGCGCATCGGCGGCCGTTGCATCCTCAAGACCCGTCGCCTGGGTTACGACGGCAAAGGGCAGTTCCGGATCCTGTCGCCCGCCGACATCGAGGCCGCCTGGCAGGCATTGGGAGCCCAGGCGCAATCGGTGGGGCTGATCGTGGAAGCCTTCATCCCGTTCCAGCGCGAACTTTCGGTCGTGGCGGTACGTGGCCGCGACGGCGAGTTCCGTACATGGCCATTGACCGAGAACTGGCACGTCGATGGCGTGCTGTCGGCCAGCCTGGCCCCGGCCACGGTCGATGCCGCATTGGCGGCACAGGCATTCGGCCATGCCCGCAGGCTTGCCGAAGCGCTCGATTACGTTGGCGTATTCGCACTGGAGCTTTTCTGCATTGACGGCGAACTGCTGGCCAACGAAATCGCCCCGCGTGTCCACAACTCCGGCCACTGGACCGTCGAAGGCGCGGAAGTTTCGCAATTCGAGAACCATTTGCGTGCGGTCCTCGGCCTCCCCTTGGGCGACACGCGCATGCTCGGCCACGCCTGCATGTTGAACTGGATCGGCGAAATGCCCGATCGCGACATCTTGCTTGCCGAGCCTGCGGGCCACTGGCACGACTACGGCAAGCTGCCGCGCGCCGGACGCAAGGTGGGGCATGCGACATTGCGGGACGATTCGGCAGTCGCACTGTCCGCGGCTTTGGAGCGCATCGGCGAAGAATTGGATCGTTCTTCCCAAGTGGCACCCGCGTTGCAGGCGCTGCGTTAGGCAATCGATCTTCCCTGGAAGACAAAGGCCGGGATTCCCCGGCCTTGTCCATACCGTGCCCCGTCTCATCGGCAGCGACCGAACCGATCCGCCGAAGCACCCGGCCCGCCGCGCCACCCCGGCGGGTTTTCCCAGTGGGTGCCGCGACCACCGGCCGGACCTGGCGGATTGTTGTCGAAGTCCAGCCAGCAACGGCGCGCCTGGTTCCACAAGCCGTAGCGCGGGTGCCAGTAGCCATAGGCTGCGCTGTAGTAGTACCCGTTCTTCAAGGTGAATGTGTAGCGCGTGCCGTTGTGGCGGTAGTAGCGGTAGTTCGGTGAGGCGCCCGGACCCCCCTTCCAGCCCGGTGGGTTCTCCCAGTTGGTACCGGGCCCGCCAGCGGGACCGGGCGGATTGTTGTCGCGGTCGTGCTTGCGGGCCAGTGCATCGCCGCTGAAAGTGGCCGCGGCCATCAGAGTGGAAACCATCAGCCATCGGGAAACATTCATCGCGTTCTCCAGTTGTAGTGGGACTGCGCGAGAACAAACCGCGAAGGGCGCACCCGGTTGACCGGGTCCGCACATATCGGGTTTTTCCATTCGAGTTTCAGGATGGAATGTGATGAACGCTTTAACGGGCTTCATCAGGGCTTCGCAAATCGATTGCCCGGAAAGCGGAAGGCCGGGTCATTGCCCGGCCTTCGCCTGTCCTTCCCGGATGCGCGACTCAGCGCAGGTTGGAAGCCACGAAGTCCCAGTTGACCAGTGCCCAGAACGATTCCACGTACTTCGGCCGCGCGTTGCGGTAGTCGATGTAGTAGGCGTGTTCCCAGACGTCGACGGTCAGCAGCGGGGTGTCTTCGCCGGTCAGTGGGGTGGCCGCATTGGAGGTGCTCACCAACCCCAGCGAACCGTCGGGACGCTGCACCAGCCAGCCCCAGCCCGAACCGAAGGTGCCGATGGCGGTCTTGGTGAACTCTTCCTTGAACTTGGCGAAGTCACCAAAAGCCTGGTTGATCAATTCCCCGAGCTTGCCACCGGGTTCACCGCCACCGCCGTCGGC
This sequence comes from Pseudoxanthomonas sp., assembly GCA_039932615.1. Taxonomy (GTDB): domain Bacteria; phylum Pseudomonadota; class Gammaproteobacteria; order Xanthomonadales; family Xanthomonadaceae; genus Pseudoxanthomonas_A. Next base: position 8,671 of record JBDTPP010000089.1, on the reverse strand, counting down.
GGCCGGCTTCAGGCCGTTCCAGTAGAAGGTGTGGTTCCAGATCTGCGCTGCATTGTTGAAGATGCCGCCCTGTGCCTTGCGGATGATTTCCTCCAGCGGCAGATTGGCGAATTCGCCGCCCTCGATCAGCTTGTTGAGGTTGTCGACGTAGGCCTTGTGATGCTTGCCATAGTGGAAGTCGATGGTTTCGCCGGAGATATGCGGCTCCAGCGCGGTGCGGTCGTAGGGAAGCGGGGGGAGTTCGATGGCCATGGCTTTTCCTTTGCTGTGCTAGGCGGGGAGCGTGGGTACGCTCGCGGATGGTTCAGCGCGACGGCGATGCCGTGCGAGGGCTTACAATGGGAGTTTACCCGACCACGGTTTGCAGGCCGTCAACGCAGGAGAAAACACCATGCTGGTGATGGAACGCATCCAGGCCGAAGTCGACACCCACGCGGTCGTGCTTTTCATGAAGGGAACGCCGCAATTTCCCATGTGCGGTTTCTCAAGCCGTGCGGTGCAGGCATTGATGACCGCCCGGACCGGACCCGCCGGCGCCGAAGCCGTCCAGGTCACACCTGCCGGTGACGAGCCTGCGGCCGAAAGAATCCACACCATCAACGTGTTGCAGGAACCGGAGATCCGCGCCAATTTGCCGCGTTTCTCCAACTGGCCGACGTTCCCGCAGCTTTTCATCCATGGCGAGCTGATCGGCGGTTGCGACATCACCCTGGAATTGTTCGAGTCGGGGGAGCTGCAACGCATCGTGTCCGAGGCGCTCGAAACGTGACCCTGCTTGCCTTGCCGACCCGCGAGCCAGCTGCGCTTCGCGACCGCGTGGTCTTGATCAGCGGCGCGCAGGGCGGGCTGGGCAGTGCAGCGGCGCAAGCCTGCACGCGCGCCGGAGCCACGGTAGTGCTGCTGGGACGCAAGCCGCCGAAATTGAACCGGGTCTATGACGCCTGCGCCAAGCTGGGCTCGGAGCCGCTGCTTTATCCACTGGATCTAGAGGGTGCGGCCCCGGACGACTATGCCGAAATGGCCGACCGACTTTATCGCGAAGTCGGGCGCCTGGATGGAGTACTCCATTGTGCGGCGGAATTCCGCGGACTCACTCCGCTCGAACATACCGACCCGGCCAATTTCGCCCGCGCCGTGCATGTCAACCTGACCGCGCCGTGGTGGCTGTCGCAGGCCTGCCTGCCGTTGCTCAAGCAATCATCGGATGCGGCGCTGGTGTTTGCACTGGACGACCTGAGCCGGGTAGGGCAGGCCTATTGGGGGGGGTATGGCCTGGCCCAACACGGATTGGCAGCGCTGGTCGGCATGCTCCATGCGGAACTGGCCAACTCCAGTGTGCGGGTCGCTGCATTGCAACCAGGCCCCATGCGGACCGGGTTGCGGGCCAAGGCCTACGCCGAAGACGAAGACCTGCAGGCGCGTGATCCGGTTGACTATGCCGAGGCCTGCGTGACCCTGCTGGCGCCGGCCGGCGCGGAACATCGCGGCCAGGCCTGGAGAGTCCGCCCTTGACCGTTCTTTCCGCGGCGCTGCTGCTGTTCCTGATCCTGGATCCTCTGGGCAACATCCCGGTGTTCCTGAGCGTGCTCAAGCCGTTGGCGCCCAAACGCCAGCGGGTGGTGCTGGTCCGTGAATTGCTGATCGCGCTCGCGGTGCTGATGGGCTTCCTGTGGACCGGCAAGTACGCGCTTGAACTGATGCACCTGCGCGAGGAATCGGTGCAGATCGCCGGCGGCATCGTGCTGTTCCTGATCGGCATCCGCATGATCTTCCCCAGGCCGGAAGGGTTGATGGGCGAGCTTCCGGGCGGCGAGCCGTTCATCGTGCCGCTGGCCATCCCGCTGGTGGCCGGCCCGTCCGGTATGGCTGCGGTGATGTTGATGGGCAGTAATGAACCCGGCCGGCTATGGGACTGGAGCCTGGCCCTGATGATCGCCTGGGGCGCGACCTCGGTAATCCTGTTTTCGGCCACTGTCCTCTACAAATGGATGGGCCGCAGCGCCCTGATCGCGATAGAGCGCCTGATGGGCATGTTGCTGGTGGCCATTTCGGTACAGATGTTCCTAGATGGAATAGGGACTTACCTGAAACTCTCGCCACCCAACATCTAGTTGGCCTCAGCTTGGCCTATGCAGGTCCGATTCGGCCTTTGCCGGCTTGCGCAATTGTCACTTTCCGGTCACAAATCGGGCCTATCGTGTTAACCTATTATTAACCTCCGCAGCCGGATCGCGCAGGTCACAGGGCACCCCAATGGTCTTTATCAGCCTGCCTGCCAAGGCGAGCTAGCGCCTGCTTTTAGCCAATTCGTATCGCCATCGTCAAACCAAACCTTGCATTGAGGCTTATCACAAATGAATCAATCCCGTTTCCGGCTGTCCAAGATCGCCCTTGGTCTCGTGGTCGCGCTCGCCGCGGCGCCTTCTTTCGCCCAGAGCACTTCCGCCGGTGTCGGCGGCTTGGTCACCGGTAGTGACGGCGCACCCGTCGCCGGCGCCGAAGTGACCATCACCCATGCCGAATCCGGAACGGTCAGCCGTGCCACCACCGACGCCAGCGGCCGCTACAACGCCCGCGGCCTGCGGGTGGGCGGTCCGTACACCATCAGCGTGGTCAAGTCCGGTGCGGGCGCGGATACGGAAGAGAACATCTACCTGGCCCTCAACCAGATCAGCACGGTCAACGCCGCGCTCAAGGGCGATGTGACCACCCTGGAAACCGTCACCGCAGTCGGCGTCGCCGGCGGCTCGGAAGTGTTCAGCGCGACCAAGATGGGATCCGGCACCAATATCGATCGGCAGACGATCGAATCGCTTCCCTCTATCGGCGGCAATATCCAGGACTTCATGCGTCTTGATCCGCGCGTGGCCTTTGTTGACCGCGCGTCGGGCAGCATCAGCGCCGGCGGCCAGAACCCGCGTTACAACTCGATCAACATCGACGGCGTCTCGGCCAGCGATACTTTCGGCCTGGAAGGCAACAACATGACGACCCGGCGCCAGCCGGTGTCTATGGATGCGATCGAAGCGATCGACATCAAGCTGTCCAACTACGAGGTCAGCACCCCACAGGCCTCGGGCGCGACCGTGAACGCGGTGACCAAGTCCGGTACCAATGAATTCCATGGTTCGGTCTACGGCAGCTATCGCGACGCCGACTGGTTTGGTGACAATCCCGAAGGCCAGCCGTTTGCCGGCTTCACCAAGGAACAGACCTACGGCGTCACCGTCGGCGGCCCGATCGTCAAGGACAAGCTGTTCTTCTTCGCCAACTACGAGAAGTTCGAACAGAAGGCTCCTGGCGTTGACCTCAGCACCACTGCGCTGGGCAAGCCGAATGCCGTCATCACCGATGCCTCCGTAGCCCGCGCACAGCAGATCGCCGATGGCTACGGCATCAACGCCGGTGGCCTGGAAAGCAACGGCGATACCAACCTGGAAGAGTACGCACTGAAGCTCGACTGGAACATCAATGACAACCACCGCGCCAGCCTGCGTTACAGCAAGCTGGTGCAGGACAAGCTGCGCATCCAGGGCATGACCTCGTCCAGTGTCTCTTTGAGTTCCTACTGGTACACGCACCAGAAGACCGTTGAAAGCTATGTCGCCCAGGTATTCAGCGATTGGACCGACAACTTCTCCACCGAATTCAAGGCGTCCTATCGCGACAATAGTGCCGTCCGGGTCACCGACAGCACCGCGCCTAGCATCCGCATCTTCTTCGGCGGCACCGAGGCCGCCCCCAGTGGCGACTCGATCTACCTGGGCACCGAAGCCAACACCCACGGCAATACCCTGCTGACCAAGACCTGGGACTACTACGGTGCCGGCACGCTGACCCTGGGCAACCACGACCTCAAGTTCGGTGCCAATTACAGCGACAACGACATCTACAATTACTTCGGCGCCAACTCCTACGGCACGTACACGTTCTACGGCCTGGATAATTTCGCGGCCGGTCGTTACAGCACTTACAACCTGAGCCGTGAGACGTCGCCGGGGTCCATCGCCGCAAACTACAGCAGCAGCAACCTGGGTCTGTTCATCCAGGACACCTGGTACGTCAACAACAACCTGACCCTGACCGTGGGCGTGCGCGGCGATCGTCCTGACTCCAGCCCGGACCCGCAATACAACGCCGGTGCGTCTGCCTACTTCGGCTACGACAACAGCAAGCTGTTCAATGGCAATTTCCTGATCCAGCCACGCTTCGGCTTCAACTACACTTTCGACAGCGACCGCCCCACCCAGTTGCGCGGCGGTATCGGCCTGTTCCAGGGCGATGCACCGCAGGTGTGGATCAGCAACAGCTACAACACCACCGGGCTCAACTACACCTCGTACAACTACACGGCGTATAACCCGACGGTGCCGTTCGGCCCGGATGGCTTGAACCCCACGGTTCCTTCGGGCCCCGGCGTGCTGCCGACCCAGAACGTGAACTTCGTTGCCAACGATTTCGAGCTGCCCTCCATCTGGAAGGCCAACCTGGCCATCGACCATGAACTGCCGTGGTACGGTCTGGTCGCATCAGCCGAGTTGCTGCTGACCAAGGTCAACAACGGCCTGTTCTACCAGAGCATCAACATCGGCGCGACGCCGGTGCCGGGCGAGGGTCCGGTTGCCAACCTGATAGGACCCGATGGCCGCGAGCTTTATTGGAATCCGGCCCGCACTGGCCGTGCGTGGAGCTCTTCCGATGCGCGCTTCGGTCGCGGGGCTGCGTACAACAACGTGTTCCTGATCGACAACACCAAGAAGGGCGCGACCCAGCAGTTCACGGTCAGCCTGAGCAAGCCGTGGAGCCCGGACAGCGACTGGTCCTGGAACCTGGGCTACACCTATACCCACGCCACGGAAGTCGGTCCGTTGACCAGCTCGACCGCCAGTTCGGGTTGGGGCTACCAGTATGCTTTCAACACCAATGAAGACGTCGCAACCACTGCGCGCTACGAGATCAAGGATCGCTTCTCCGGTTCGTTGAACTGGAGCCACAAGTTCTTCGGCGATAACGAAACCAGCATTGGCCTGGTCTACGAAGGTCGCAGCGGACGGCCGTACAGCTATCTGTTCGTGAACGACGCCAACGGCGATACGCGCACCGCCAACGACCTGTTCTACGTGCCCGCCGGTCGCGGCGATGTGCTGTTCGGCAACCTGACTACCGCGGGCGTGTTCACGCCGGATGCGGCCATGGAGCAGTCCTTCTTTACCTGGCTCCAGGCCAACCCGGAATTGGCGAAGTATGCGGGCAATGTTGCGCCAGCCAATGGCTTCCGCAGCAGCTTCGTGAATACGTTTGACGTGCGTTTCAGCCAGGAACTGCCCGGTTTCTTCAAGGGCCACAAGTCCGAGATCTGGCTGGATATCCAGAACGTGGGTAACCTGATCAACAAGAATTGGGGCAACATCTACGACTATGGGTTCTTCGCTGACAGCCGCGTAGCCACCTTGCAAGGCCTCTACCAGGGCAAGTACGTCTACAACTATCGTTTTGCCGACGTGCCGACGGTAGCCAACGGTGACGCCGACGGCTTCGACCAGGGCATTTCGCAGTGGTCGATGCAGCTGGGCTTCCGCTACAAGTTCTGATTGTCAGCTCCACGCATGCGGGAAGCGGCCGGTTTATCCGGCCGTTTTCTTTTGTGAGGCTGACTGCGCTACAGTTCCGACCCGGAAGAATCAAGCATGGATACGAAGATGAGCGAAACGGCACCGAGGGCGTTGCCGGTACAGGACGCGCGGATCTACCCACGTGGCGGCCTGGACGTGTTGTCCCGCGCTGAAGTGGCGCGGCTGCGTGACGCCTCCGGTGGTGGAATGCACGAACTGCTGCGCCGTTGCGCCCTGGCGGTGCTGACCAGCGGCAGTGCTTCGGATGACCCACGCGCTGCCCGCGACCTTTACCCGAATTTCGACATCCAGGTACTGCAGCAGGACCGGGGCGTGCGCATTGACCTCGTCAATGCGCCATCGATGGCCTTTGTCGATGGCGAAATCATCCGCGGCGTAGCCGAGCTGCTGTTCGCGGTCGTGCGCGACCTGGCCTACACCGCGATCGAACTGGGACCGGAGCACGCAGACGAACTGGAATCCTCCGCCGGCATCACCAATGCGGTGTTTGGCCTGTTGCGCAATGCGCGCATCCTGAAGCCCTCCGATCCCAACCTGGTGGTGTGCTGGGGTGGCCATTCCATTTCCCGCGAGGAATACATCTACACCAAGCAGGTCGGCTACGAGCTGGGCCTGCGCGGCCTGGATATCTGCACCGGCTGCGGTCCGGGTGCTATGAAGGGACCGATGAAGGGCGCGACGATTGCCCACGCCAAGCAGCGGCGCCGGACCACGCGCTACATCGGTGTCACCGAGCCGGGCATCATCGCCGCGGAGTCGCCGAACCCCATCGTCAACCACCTGGTGATCATGCCGGACATCGAGAAGCGGCTCGAGGCGTTCATTCGGCTGGGCCACGGCATCCTGGTGTTCCCGGGCGGCGTCGGCACGGCCGAGGAAATCCTCTACCTGCTCGGGATCCTGCTGCGCGAGGAAAACGCCGGCTTGCCGTTCCCGTTGATCCTCACCGGACCGACCATCGCCGCGCCTTATTTCGAGCAGATCGACAAGTTCATCCGCCTGACCCTGGGTGAGGCCGCCGCGGCGCGTTACGAGATCATCACCGGCGATCCTGTCGCGGTGGCCAAGAAGATGACCGCCGGCATCAAGCGCGTGCGCGAAAGCCGCATCGAGCACAAGGATTCGTTCTTCTTCAACTGGGCTATCGAAGTACCGCTGGAGTACCAGCAGCCCTTCGTGCCCACGCACGAGGCCATGGCCGCGCTGGACCTGCACCATGGCCGTCCCGCGCCCGCCCTGGCCGCGGACCTGCGCCGCGCGTTTTCCGGCATCGTCGCCGGCAACGTCAAGGAGGATGGGATGCATCGCATCGAGCAGTTCGGGCCCTTCGAGATCCACGGCGATCCGGACATGATGCAGGCGCTGGACTCCCTGTTGCGCGCCTTCGTCAAACAACGGCGAATGAAGATCGCGGGGGAATACCAACCTTGCTATCGGGTGGTGACGTAACACGGAAGCCTTCTTGCTTCTCCGTATCCAGGCGGAGAGCGAGGAGGGCGGTCGACGCCCGCTGGGACTGGGAATCACCAGCTGGGTAATGCCTCCAGTGCGCGCTCCGAAAGGAGGGTGGTACTCGAGGGGCCAGCGCTACCGGACTACATCTGACTCGGGCGGCCTGTTGCTGAGCCGTGTATCGAAGCCTGTCGGGTAATCGATATAGCGTCAGTCATGCAGATTTGGGACAGCCTGCGCTGGGTTCCGGAAACGCCGGGCACGCTGTCGCCTCCGGCTGGAGGCCATAACAGTTACGCTGTTGACGGCGATTGAACAGTAAGCTCGTTTCGATCACGGGAGCGCAATGCATCCAATGCAAAACAAGGGTAGGAGAGATCCCCGATGACCGAGCCTTGGCTGCCCGATTTCTGTCGACGCCCGAGAATCCTGGTCATGCTCGGGATGGCCGAACTGGTGGTCGTGCTGGTAGCACTCTGGCCCGATGAGCAAGGCAGGCTCAGCGTCGCCCAATTCCTCTCTGCCAGTGCATTTTCGATGTGGCTGGCTTTGGCGGTGGCGGTCTTGCTTTGTATGCTGCGCAAGCCGTTATCGCGGCTTCCGGCAAAGTTCGGTGCCTTGTCGGCGCTGGCAGTAGCGGGTTTGATTGCTTTATTCGCTGCCGGGGTGGTGTACGGCCTGTATACCGCGCTTGGTGCATCTTCCATCGATGTCGGATTCTGGCGATTCGTCAGCGGAAGCGCAGCAATCGCTGTGTTGATCACCGCTTTCCTGATGCGCTACTTCTACGTCAGCGATCGCTGGGTGGCGCAGCTCAACGCCAACGCACGTGCAGAAGCCGACGCGTTGCAGGCACGCATACGTCCGCATTTTCTATTCAACAGCATGAACCTGATTGCCAGCCTGGTAAGGCGGGACCCCGTGGTCGCCGAGCGCGCAGTGCTGGATCTTTCAGACCTGTTCAGGGCTGCGCTGGGCGCGAGCGAGGGCGACTCCAGCCTGCTGCAGGAGGTGGAATGGGCCAAGCGCTATTTGTCGATAGAGTCGCTGCGCCTGGGTGATCGTCTGCAGGTCGAATGGCGCCTGACAGAGCCCTTGCCCTGGTCGTTGCGATTACCCCATCTGATGCTGCAGCCGTTGGTTGAAAACGCCGTGCTGCATGGCATTTCCCGGCTGCCGGAAGGCGGCAAGGTGGAAATCTCAATATGGATTGAGGGGGAGGAGTTGCGCTTCCGCATCCAGAACCCTGCGCCGTCGCCGCAAGTGGCGGCCCTGGCCTTGCAGAAAGGCGCAGGCCATGCGCAGCGTAATATCGCTTACCGCCTTGCCTACAAGTTCAATTCGCGCGCCCGGCTTGCCGGGGGCTGGAGCGACGGCCTTTACGTTTGTGAAATCGCGGTGCCGTTGCGATAACCGGCGGTTGCAGGCTGTTGACGCCGCGCCTGTCACCCCATCCCGACCGCCCATCCTGAACACACTTGCTTCGCAGCCACCTTGGGATAGCTTGCATAAACCAAGCTGGGGAGCAGATGGCGAATGTCCACGCGGCAAGTTTCGGGATTCACACTTCTGGAGTTGATGGTCAC
>JBDTPP010000088.1:0-12663 GCA_039932615.1 Pseudoxanthomonas sp. | reverse complement strand
TTCGCATAATGCATATTATGTAAATAAACAAAAGTGGCCATACGTTTGCTGGGCGATGGTTTTGGCCCTTTCGGGCCGTTAGCCACCCTTCTTCTGTAACTCCAGCATCACCTGCAGCAGTTCGATCAGGCTGCCCGAATCGCGCGGGCCGTCATAACGTTCGCCGTTGATGAAAAGACTCGGCGTGCCGTTGACGCCGCTGCGCACGCCGGTGAGGAAATCATGGCGCACGCGACCTTCGTATTCTTCGTCAAGCACAGTCTGGAACAAGGCTGATTCCAGGCCCAGTGCCTTGGCGTGTGCTGCCAGGTTGCGGTCGTCCAATGCGGACTGGTGCTCATACAGCCGGTCGTGCATTTCCCAGAACTTGCCGACCGTGTCGGCTGCCTCGGTCAGCTCTGCTGCGTGCTCGGCATGGGGATGCGCCTCGACCAGCGGGAAATGACGGAACACGAAACACAGTTCATCGCCCATGGCTTCCTGTACTGCCTTGATCTCGGGGTACTGTTCGCCGCAGTAAGGACACTGGAAGTCGCCGTACTCCACCAGCATCAAGGGCGCATCGAGCGCTCCCTGGGCGTGATCGCTTGGGCCCACGTCGGGCTTGAGATGGCTCATGGCTTGGCGCCTGTCGAAGGTGGCAGCTTTTCCAGCGCTTCCAGGATGCCGTCGGCGCCAGGATTGATTCCGCTGGGTGACACGAAGCTCCAGCGCACGATGCCTTCGGCGTCGATCACGAACAAGGCGCGTTCGCTGATGCCTTCCGGCAACTTGTATACGCCGTACCGCTGCGAAACCTGGCCTTTGGGTTCGAAATCCGCGAGCAACGGGAAATGCAGCTTGCGATCCAGCGAAAACGCTGCATGGCACCACGCGCCGTCGACGGAAATGCCGATGATCGTGGCGTGGAAACGGTGGAATTCAGACAGAAGCTCGTTGTACAGCGCCATCTGGTCGCCGCATACCGGGCTCCAGTCCGCCGGGTAGAACGCAAGCACCACCGGATGCCCTCGCAACTGCGAAAGCGAGAGAGTCTGGTCGGGCGTCGAATGCAGGGTGAAATCCGGGGCTGGCTGGCCCACTGCAGGCATCGGGGACACGTTATCCGGCATGGCGACTGGACTCCTGGAATGTGGGCGAAGCAGACTGCCTTTCCCCGGCAACCGGATATTAGGCGTCGGCGCGTTAGTTTTGCATCAGCCCTGCCCGGCTGGATGCTGGAAATTTACACCGGCTTGTCGATCCATTGTCCGCTGGTTCGTCATGGGTATATATCCCGACAGAATCGAAGGACAAGCGACGATGAGGTTCATGGTGATGGTCAAGGCGAGCGCGGAATCCGAAGCTGGCGTGATGCCCAGCGAACGATTGCTGACCGAGATGGGCAAGTTCAACGAAGAACTGGTCAGGGCCGGCGTGCTGTTGGCTGGCGAGGGTTTGCAGCCGAGTTCCAAAGGCGCACGCGTGCGTTTCTCGCGCGGAAACCGCACGGTCATCGACGGGCCGTTTCCCGAAACAAAGCAGCTCGTTGCCGGATTCTGGTTGCTGCAGGTCAAATCCAAGGAAGAAGCGATCGAATGGATCAAGCGCTGCCCAAACCCGATGCCGGGCGAATCCGAGATCGAGATCCGCCAGGTATTCGAAGCGGAGGATTTCGACTCCGGAACTGCGCGGACAGGAAGAACGCCTGCGGGCAGGAATTCCGTCGAAGCAATAGCGGTTACACCACTGCCCTTCCCTTCCCGCCGACAACCCGTGGGAGATCATGTGAATGGATGCAATAACCACAGTGTTGTCGGCCGTCATCCAAGGCGGGTTTGAGCACTTGAAGGGCATCGCGGGATGCCGCCGACGGGTTGCGCCGCAGCTTGCGCACAAGCAGCTGCGATGTTCTGATCGCCGACCATGACGATTTCAGATGTCCACCGCGCAATCGATGCCGTCTGGCGGATCGAATCGGCCCGACTCATCGCCGGGCTGGCTCGCATGCTGCGCGATGTCGGCCTGGCCGAAGAGATGGCACAGGATGCGCTGGTCATCGCCCTCGAAAAATGGCCGCAGACCGGCGTGCCGGACAACCCCGGGGCGTGGCTGATGGCAACGGCCAAGCACCGAGCCATTGACAGGCTGCGACGGCACAAGCTGCAGCAACGCAAGCATGAAGAACTGGGCCACGAACTCGAGCGCGACTGGCAGGACGCCACCGCGGAACTGGAGGCGGCGATGGACGACGACATTGGCGATGACCTGTTGCGCCTGGTGTTTACTTCCTGCCATCCATTGCTTTCGATGGAGGCCCGTGTTGCCCTGACCTTGCGCCTGCTGGGTGGGTTGACCACCGACGAGATCGCACGCGCCTATCTGGTTCCCGAAGCAACCATTGCCCAGCGAATCGTCCGCGCGAAGCGAACGCTGTCCGAAGCCGACATACCGTTTGTAGTTCCGCGCGGCGACGAACTGGCCGAACGTCTTTCTTCCGTGTTGGGGGTGATCTACCTGATCTTCAACGAGGGCTATTCGGCCACTGCCGGCGAAGATTGGATGCGGCCCGCCTTGTGCGGGGAAGCATTGCGCCTGGGCCGTATCGTCGCCGAATTGGCGCCTGATGAAGCGGAGGTGCATGGTTTGGTCGCGCTGATGGAGATACAGGCATCACGCCTGCGCGCACGCACCGATCCAGCCGGCGCGCCCGTCCTGTTGCCAGACCAGGACCGGTCGCGCTGGGACCAATTGCTGATACAGCGCGGTTTCAGCGCACTGCTACGGGCACGCCAATTGGGCGGCAGCATGGGACCGTATGGCTTGCAAGCTGCCGTCGCTGCATGCCATGCACGCGCCGGCACTGCCGAGCAGACCGATTGGGAAACCATCGCTGCGCTCTACGGCGCGCTGGCACAGTTGAATCCTTCGCCGATCGTGGAACTCAATCGCGCGGTGGCCGTTTCCATGGCTTCCGGGCCTGCCGCCGGTCTAGAGCTGGTCGACCACCTGGTTTCAGAACCCTCGCTGGTCAATTATCACCTGTTGCCCAGTGTCCGCGGGGACTTGCTGGCCAGGCTGGGCCGGCATGAAGAGGCGCAGCTCGAATTCGAACGCGCTGCAGCAATGACCCGCAACGCACGCGAGCGCGAATTCCTGCTGGGGCGTGCGCGCAACTCGGCAAAGGAAGCCTCACTGCGCACTGAGTAAAAGGCTGTCGGTTTTATGCCGAGCATGCTTTAGACGTGCCCTGACGCGGCTCTTGCTACTCGCAGCGCAGCGGTCTGCCGCCGTACAACACTGATTCCCAGCCTGCAGGTGTCTTTTTCAGCACGAGGCCACCTCGGCATTCATTGGTATTCGGTTGTGCTGATGTTCGTTCGATGCTTGTTGGACAAGGAACCTGAACGATCTTTTCGACAGTCACGGTTTCAGGTGGCGCTGCGTTGGTTGCCTTGGCAAGCTGCCGCTCGGCTTCGGCTAGCGCGCTCTTGTTCGCCACGGTTCCAAACACGCCGCCGACGGTACTCATGGCTAGAACCAGCGTTGCAATCTGCCAGCGAGTATTTCCCACGATCGCTCCTGGTCGGTGAGGCACGATTGCAATGTGTAGTTCTGCAGTGTCCTGCGAAACCTGAAACCGGATCCAAAGTAGCGCGTTAGGCAGTCGCAAGCTCGAGATCACGACCTAACAGCGAGCGGCCGACAACCGTTTTTTCGATCATGGCAATGGCGGCACTGCCCAAAACCCGTTTGTCGTGGGCCCGGCGAATCATGGTCTGGCTACGGATCAAGCGAAGACGGCCGCCGTTGGCCGATCATCTTTTTTCCTCCCTGAGCACCTGGTTCGGTAGGCGCTCCACGGACAGCAACTATTCACTAGTTTCCACCCACCTCAAAATCGGTTCCAGCCTTCGCTGCGATGACGAGCTAATAACTGTTCAGACCTTTCCTAAGGCTCAAGGCCGCCTTGTATCGCCTCCATCTGGATACGCAAGTTGACGTCCATGTTGAAACCGTAGTCCTTGCCAGCCACCAGCCCGAACTCATCGCGCTTGAAAACAGCCGAGGCATTGGCACCGCAAAGCTCGCGTTTGTACACGGGATGCGGGATGCATCTGAAGAGATCGATCTTCAAATCGACCGGCCTGGTGATGCCATGCAAGGTCAGGTCGCCGACCACGCGGGTTGGTGCGCCATCTACAAAATCTTCCAGCCGACCCTTGTAAGTGGCCTTGGGATATTTGGCGACGTCAAAGAACTCCGAAGCCTTGGCTTGTTCGTTCATCGGATCCAGGCCGAAGTCAACGCTGTCCATGTCGATGCTGACATCGACGCTGCCGGTTCCTGCCGCCTTGTCCACGACCAGGGTACCGTTGCTCTTGTTGAACTTGCCCCGCCACACAGAGATGCCCATGTGGTCGGCTTCGAAGCTGGGATAAGTGTGGTTGGGATCCATCTGGTAGCTGACCGGGGCGGCGACAGCGAAGTTGCTGGTCGCGACCAGCACGGCAAGAATCATGATCTGTTTCATTGGATTTACTTTCCTTGTCTGGGCGTCGGGTGCAAGCAATGGCACGTCGCATCAGCCAGGGAACATGGAGAAATATGGCTGCGCTTCCTGCAGCACCCGCGCATAGGACGGACGTTGCTTCAAGCGATCCAGATAGCCCGCCATGTTGGGGTAATCCTGGGCAATCGGCATCACCTTGTCGGCGTAGAACAGAGCCGGCGCCGCAGCGCAGTCGGCCAGGCTGAAGGTCTCGCCAGTGGCCCACGTACGCGATCCCATGTCCGCCTCCAGCAAGCGCAGCGCGGTGCGCATCGTTTTCCGGGCATGGTCCACGCCATGCGGATCCTTGGCCCCCTCCGGCCGCAGCCGGTCGCCGACTATCTTCTGCATCGGTTCGTGCACGTATTCGTCAAACAGGCGGTCAATCAAGCGGGTTTCGCGCGCCTGCCCGGGATCGCCCGGGATCAATGCCTGCTTGCCTGGATGCTGCTGCTCCAGGTAGTCGATGATGATGCTCGACTCCGGAATCGTCTTGCCCCGTGCCGCATCCTGGAGCACCGGAAACTTCCCGATGGGCCACAACGCCAGGAACCTGGCGCGCTGCTCAGGGTCGGCCAGGTCCACCATCTGCGGAGTGAATGGGACCTCTTTCTCGTACAAAGCGATAAGCACCTTGTGGCAGAAGGAGGAAAGCGGGTGGTAATGAAGGATCAGTGACATTCATCAGACCTACTGGGTTGAACGGCACGGAAAAAGCTCAAAGCTGGACGATGCTCTTGAACCCGCCGTAGATCATGCGCTTGCCGTCGAAAGGCAGCTTCTTCGGATCCATCATGCTGGCCAGGCGCGGGTCGGCCATGACCTTCTTGTTGATCCGGTCGCGTTGCGCGCGGGATTTGTACACGATCCACGAGAACACCACGATCTCTTCCTTTTTCAGTTTCACTGCCAGCGGGAACGAAGTGAGCTTGCCTGGCGGCACGTCATCCCCGGCGCATTCGACATAGGAAAGCGCGCCATGCTCGATCCAGATCCTGCCGGCCTTGCGCGCCATGGTGCGGTAGGCCGCAAGGTTTTTTTTCGGTACCGCCAACAAGAATCCATCGACATAACTCATGATCCCAGCTCCTGGTTGATGCCCTGTTTTGGGGCAGGATATCAAGGCGTCGAACCGGGAAGGCCGGAATCGACAAAGTCTGCGCAATGAATTCCCGGCCCTGGAAATACGTGGCCAGCACGCGATGGTGGCGGAGCCTGCCGGATCCAGTCGTCCGCGCAACGGGGGAAACCGGTCCTGGGAAAGACCCGGCGCCACGAACGAAAACGGGCCCAGCGGGCCCGTTTCGCACAACCATTCCTGCCAGCGATCAATAGGACAGGCGCAGGGTCACCCCATAAGTGCGTGGCGCGCCCAGGAACGCATTCCACGAGCCGGACTGCAGCGGCGCATCGAAGCCTACCTGCGTGTACTCCTCGTCGGTCAGGTTCTGCGCCCACAGTTCCACCGCCCACCGCTTGTCCTTGGCGGCAATGGCCAGGCGCGCATTGACCAGGGTGTAGGCCTGCTGCTGCTTCTGCGGATCCAGGTCCGATCCGGTGTTGTACGACGATGAATACTTCGCGCCGATGTTGAAGCGACCGCTCAGTGCGCTGGTGAAGTCCCACTCATAGGTCAGGCCCGCCGAGCCCGACCACTTCGGTGCGAATGCGGCGCGGTTGCCCGGCAGCAGGTGCAGGTCCGCATCCGGCAGCAGGTCGTCACCATAATGCGCGTCGGTATAGGTCGCACCCGCCTGCAACATCAGGCCCTTGCGCGGCTGCCACAACACTTCCGCGTCCACGCCCTGGCTGCGCAGTTCCGGAATGGAGCGCACCACATAGCTGGTACCCAGGAAACTGTTGAGCTGGAAGTCGCTGTACTGCTGGTGGAACAGCGATGCGTTGAGCAGCAGGTTGCCGTCCATCCAGGTGGTCTTGGCGCCCAACTCGTAGCTGTCGACGAACTCACCCGGGAACGAGGTGTCATCGACCGGGAAGATGCCCGAGCCACCACTGCTGAATCCGTTGGACGACTGCACCCGATCCAGATTGAAACCGCCGGCCTTGTAGCCGCGTGCGCCCGACAGGAAAGTCATCACGTTGTCGCTCCAGCGATACGCCGCCTTGACCGTCCCCGACCATTCTTTCTCATCGCGCTTCTGGTCGGTCACGCGGCCGATGTGCAGGGAATTGGACCACGGCAGGCACATGTAGCCGATCACCGTGGGTACCAGTCCAGGCACGAACGACAGCGGCACGCCACGCCCGGCAAGCGCCGCACCCACTTGCCCGGGATTGGTCAGGCCGGCGGTGCAACCCAGGCCGCCGTTGGGATTGCTGTAGACCGATTCCAGCTGCTTGCGCTCGTTGGTGTAGCGCAGGCCCAGGGTCAGGTCCAGCGCGTCGGTAGCGTGATAGGTCAAGTTGGTGAACAAGGCATCGCTCTTGGCGTTCTGTTCGAACACATCGTGCGAACCCGGGCCCACGAACGTGGTGCCGTACGGTCGACCCGCGGCCTGCGACAGGAACGTGGCCGCGCCGGCGGTGTTGACCAGCCCCGCGGGGAAGGCATTGGCGATGTTGCTCAGCAACGCGATGGACAGGTAAGCCTCGTACGCGCTGCCCATGTTGATGGAATCGTGTCGGCTGAGGTCTTCATCGGCATGGAAGAAACCCACCATCCAGTCGAGCTTTTCGCTGCTGCCGGTCAGGCGGAATTCCTGGCTGAAGGTCTTGAACTCCACCGAGTTCTGGTCCAGTCCGAATTCGCGGACCCAGATATCGGCGGCGGTGAAATCCAGGTCCGCCCCGCTGATGGCGGCCCAATCACGACCCGAAGTGATGGAGGTCAGTGTCGCCCCGCCGAACCACGGGGTTTCCCAGTTGACCTCGGCGGACAGGCCCTTGTCCTTGATGTCCTGCCTGGTATCGTCGTTGCTGTAGGCCACGCGTGCATAGGGATCCGCTACCGGCGCCACGCCGGCGCCGCCAGCCAGCGCATTGATGATCGCGGCGGTGGGACCGCGCACCGTGGTCTCGCCGACGCAGCAGTTCTCTTCGCGACTGGTGTAGTCGGCGATGAAGTTGACGTCCACCGTGTCGCTGGGCTCCCACAGCAGTTGCCCGCGCAGCGACTGGAAGTTGAGATCCCCGTCTTCGTCCAGGGTCCGCGGCCCGGCACCGGTCACTACCTCATTGAAGCCGTCACGCTTGCGCTTTGCTGCATAAACGCGGAAGGCAGCGTTTTCTCCTAGCGCATCGTTGTAAGCGGCAGAAACACCAAGCGTACCGTAATTGCCCACGGTGATCTCCGCGTCTGTGCTTTGCGAGTAGCTGGGACGGCGGGTGATCACGTTGATGACACCGGCCGAAGTGTTCTTGCCGAATACGGTGCCCTGCGGCCCCTTCAGTACCTCGATCCGCTCGATCTCGCCCAGGTCGCCAAAGCCGACGCCGTTGCGGGGACGGTAGACGCCATCGATCACCACCCCCACCGATGATTCCAGCCCCGGATTGTCACCGACCGTGCCCACGCCACGGATGCGCACGGTGGTCTGGGTCTCGCTGCCGGTGCTGGTAACGGTGAGGCCGGGCACTAGCACCTGCATGTCCTTGATGTCACGCACGCCACTGTCTTGCAGCAGTTGTTGCGGCAGCACCGTCATGGTGATCGGTACGTCCTGGAGGACCTCTTCGCGCTTCTGCGCAGTAACGGTCATGGTGCCCAGGGTGGTCGTCTCTTCCTCGTCGCTGGCAGCGGTAGTGGCCGCGTTGCCGGTGGACTGCGCCTGTGCCGGTGCCAGCGGCATGCTGGCCAGGCCAACAACGATCGCCATTGCGAGCAGATTTCTGCTGGAATTGGTTGATTTCATTTCATTCCCTCCCTTGTAGTGTTGAACAACCACCGCACTCTCGGTGCGGCTCCCCCGTGCTGCTCCCCAACCCGGCAGATGGTTGCGCGTCTGGACTCTCTGACTCGATTCTTTTTGTGTGGACGCGCTCGTGAGCTTCTGCTGGAAAAAAATATTCCGCATTCAACGAAACGACCGCATCGGCACGCAAGCTAGCACAGCCTTTTTTTCGAAAATGGAACTTGAAAAAGCCAATTGTTTCACGCACTTCATTGTGCAAGTTCCGCGCGCGCACAAAAGCTACCGCACCTGCTGGCACGGTTATCGGGTCCCGCCAAAATCCTGCACAACCTGTTTGCAGGACGCCCGAACCGGCAGGTCGGGCGCGGTGTTCAGTCACTCAGCCGGGTTGCAGCTTCCGGCTGTACTGCTCCAGGTGCATGTCGGTGCTTCCGGAACGCAACTCGAAAGCAAGCAATCGCTTGAAGTAATGGCTGACGTCCAACTCGTCGGTCATGCCCATGCCACCGTGCAGCTGCACGGCCTGCTGGCCAATGTAGCGCGCAGCCTGGCCCATCAATGCCTTGGCCGCGGACAGCGCAGCACGGCGCGCGGGCGGGTCGGGATCGGTGCAGCGTGAAGTCGCCAGATAGGACATCGAGCGCGCCTGTTCCAGATGCATCAGCATTTCCGCCATGCGGTGCTGCAAGGCCTGGAAACTGCCTATGGGCGCGCCGAACTGGGTCCGGGAACGACTGTATTCGATGGTGGCCGCGAGGATCCGGTCCATTGCACCGAAGGCCTCTGCGCACAGGGCAGCCAACCCGTAGTCGAGCACCGCCTGCAGGCTTTCACCGACATCGTCGCCAAGCCGCGCATCGGCGGCCAGGGTCACCTTGTCCAGCACCACTTCTGCTGCGCGCTGCTCGTCCACGGTGGTGCACGGCAACAGGCTCACGCCTGCCGCACCGGCTGGAACCGCGAACAATCCAAGCACATCGCCGACGCGTGCCGACACCAGCAACAGATCGGCCGCGGGTGCGTGATAGACCAGCGACTTCCGCCCCGTGATAGTCCAGCCGTCCCCATCCTTGTTGGCAACCGTACGCACATCGTTGCCATCGAAGCGGGTGCTGGCTTCGTCATGGGCGAGCACCGCGATCTGTTCGCCGCTGGCCAGCGCCGGCAGCCACAGCTCGCGTTGCTGCTGCGAAGCGAGTGTCACGATGGCATGGGTGGCGACCACGGCGCTGGCAAGGAACGGTTCCAGCAACATGCCCTCGCCTATCGCGTTGCCGACCAGCATGGTGCCGACCGGACCGGCGCCTATGCCGCCCTGCTCTTCCGGGATATTGATCGCCAGCAGGCCCAGTTCGCCCAGTTCCATCCACACCTCGCGCGACCAGCCCTGGGCGGAAGCGCGGACCTGGTTGCGGTGCTCGAAACCGTAGCGTTCGGCGACGAAACGGCGGGTCGTGTCCAGCAGCATCTGCTGCTCTTCGCTGTATGAAAAATCCATGCGTGACTCCTACAGTCCCAGGATCATGTGGGCGATGATGTTGCGCTGGATCTCGTTGGATCCGCCGAAGATGCTCAGCTTGCGCAGGTTGAGATAGGCGGCGGCCGCGCGTGCGCTGTCGCCGCTGCCGTCGCCGTAGGCCAGCGCGTCGGCGCCAAGCAGGTCGACCTGCAGTTCGGAGATGCGTTGCATGATCTCGGTGCCGCGGATCTTGAGCAGCGAGGCCTCCGGCCCAGGGGCCTGCTGTTTCGCCTCGGCGAAGATCACCCTCATGTTGGTGATCTCCAGTGCGCGCAATTCGATCTCCACCTGGGCGATGCGGGTGGCGAACACCGGATCCTGCAACATCGTCGCGTCGCCCTTGGCCTGGATGCCCGCCATCTGCTTCAGCCTGCGCAGTTCACGCTTGCTGGCGCCGATGCCGGCAATGTTGGTGCGCTCGTGTCCCAGCAGGAACTTGGCGTAGGTCCAGCCCTGGTTCTCCTCGCCGACCCGGTTGGCGACCGGTACGCGCACGTTGTCGAACCAGATCTCGTTGACCTCGAAGGTGCCGTCCAGCAGGCGCGTGGGGCGCACGCTGATGCCTGGCGTCTTCATGTCGATCAACAGGAAGGAAATTCCCTTCTGCGGTTTGCCGCTGCTGTCGGTGCGCACCAGGCAGAAGATCCAGTCGGCGAACTGGCCAAGCGTGTTCCAGACCTTCTGCCCATTGAGCACGTACTCGTCACCTTCGCGCTCGGCCTTCATCTTCAGCGAGGCAAGGTCGGAGCCGGAGCCCGGTTCCGAATAACCCTGGCACCACCAGTCCTCTGCAGTGAGTATGCGCGGCAGGAAATACTTCTGCTGTTTCGCGCTGCCGTAGCGCATCAGCACCGGTGCCACCATCTTGACCCCGAAGGCCAGCTGCGCCGGCGCATCTCCCAGCGCGCATTCGGTCTCGAAGATGTACTGCCGGGTCTTGCTCCAGCCAGTGCCACCAAACTCCACCGGCCACGCCGGTGCGCCCCATCCCTGCGCGTGCAGGATCTTCTGCCACTGCTGGATATCGTCGCGAATGTGGCTGTCGTCTCCACGCTGCATGCGGTCGCGGATATCCGCGGGCAGCCGTGCAGCAAGGAAGTGCCGCACCTCTTCGCGAAATGCCTGTTCTTCTGGGTTGAAATCTAGATCCATGTGGATTGCGCCTCCTGGGTCAGGTTGTCCTGGGTCATGCTTCTCGGGTCATGCCGTCTTGAGGCATGCCTTGTCGGGTCATTCTGTTTCGAATCATGCTGCTTCCAATCATGCAGCTTGGGGTCATGCTGCTTGGGATCATGCTGCTTGGGATCATGCTGCTTGGGATCATGGGTAATAGCGCACCAGCATCTGCGCCACGCAGGCTGGCTTGTCGCCATGTTCTATTTCCACGGTTGCAGTCCAGTGCGCCTGCACGCCGTTGCTGACCGGTTCCAGCCGATCCAGCAGCAGGCGCGCACGCACCCGCTGCCCGGCCAGGACCGGCGCGGGCAGGCGCATGCGATCCAGACCGTAGTTGAGCGCCATGCCAACACCCTCGATGCGCAGGCTCGACGCGATCAGTTCAGGTAGCAGTGACAGGGTCAGGTAGCCATGGGCGATGGTCGCCTTGAAAGGCGATTCACGGCCGGCGCGCTCAGAATCGGTGTGTATCCATTGCTGGTCGCCGGTGGCGTCGGCGAAGCGCTGGATGCGCTGCTGGTCGATGGCCACCCAGTCGCTGCAGGTGACTTCACGGCCGATCCAGGTGGCCAGTGCGTCGAGGTCGTCGATGATCCGCATGCTTCCGGGCTCAACCACGCAACGCGGCTTCAAGGCGCGCGCGCTGTTCGGGATGGTTGGCAAACGGATCCGAAGGGTTGCGCAGGGCCACCAGGTCTTCGGCACCCTGGCGGATGCCCTCCAGCGCATTGGGATGCGAGACGATGTAGAAAGCGTCGCCCCGGATGGCTTCGAATGTCAGCTGCGCGATGTGCTCCGCGGTCAGCCTGCCCGAGGTGACCGCCTTGTCGACCATGGCCTGCGCGATCAGCTGCGACTGGGTAGCCGGCGCATCGTTGCGCAGGTCCGCGGGCCGGTTGCGTGACGACTGGTGGATGCCGGTGGGTACGAAGTACGGGCACAGCACCGAGCAATGCACCTGGTCGGTGACCAGGGACAGGTCATGGAACAGGGTTTCGCTCAGCGATACCACTGCGTGTTTGGAGACGTTGTAGGCGCCCATGTTGGGCTGGTTGAGCAGGCCCGCCATCGACGAGGTATTGACGATGTGGCCTTGAAAGTCAGCAGAAGCCTTGGCTGCGGCCAGCATCAGCGGGGTGAACGCACGGACGCCGTGGATCACGCCCCACAGGTTCACGCCCAGCGCCCATTGCCAGTCCTGCACGGTGTTTTCCCAGACCAGGCCGGCAGCGCCGATGCCGGCGTTGTTGAACAGCAGATGCACGCTGCCGAAGGTCTCCATGGTCGCAGCGGCAAGCGCATCGACCTGCGCACCATCGGAGACGTCGACCTTGCGCGCAAGCACTTCGGCGCCCGACGCCCGCAACTCACCGGCTGTGGCCAGGAGCGCATCTTCCTGGATGTCGGCCAGCACCAGCTTCATGCCCAGTGCCGCGCCGACCCTGGCGAACTCGCGCCCGAAACCCGAACCCGCGCCGGTGATCACTGCCACCTTGTCGTTGAACTCTTTCATCTGCCCTCCCAGGCCTTGCTTGCGGTCAGACCGCGCTGTAACCGCCGTCGAC
>JBDTPP010000087.1:0-12692 GCA_039932615.1 Pseudoxanthomonas sp. | reverse complement strand
CTTTCGGCGGCCTGGGCTGGGCCAGGTCGGGCAGCATCTTGTCGCCCAGGTACGGGATGAACAGCACCGCCGCGATCCACGACACGACCAGCGCAATCGTCACCACCTGGAAAAGCGAGCGGGTGTATTCGCCGGTGCCCGACGCCGCGGTGGCAATGGGCAGGAACCCGGCCGCGGTCACCAGCGTGCCGGTCAGCATCGGGAAAGCAGTGGACGTATAAGCGAAACTGGCCGCGCGCATGCGATCAAAGCCCTGCTCCATCTTGATCGCCATCATCTCCACGGCGATGATCGCGTCGTCCACCAGCAGGCCCAGCGCGAGCACCAGCGCACCCAGCGAAATCTTGTGCAAGCCGATGCTGAAGTAGTGCATGACCGCGAAGGTCATCGCCAGCACCAGCGGGATGGTCACCGCCACCACCAGGCCGGTACGCAGGCCCAGCGAGAAGAAGCTCACCAGCAACACGATGATCACGGCCTCGGCCAGCACGCGCACGAATTCGCCGACCGAATCCTCGACCGAATGCGGCTGGTCGGAGACCTTGCGCAATTGCATGCCCAGCGGAAGGCTTTTCTGCAGCCTTTCGAATTCCGTGTCCAGGGTCTTGCCCAGGGCGATGATGTCGCCGCCATTCTTCATCGCCACGGCCAGTCCGATCGCGTCCTCGCCCATGAAGCGCATCTTCGGCGCCGAAGGATCGGCGAAGCCGCGATGCACCTCGGCGATGTCGCCCAGGCGCAGGGTGCGGCCCCCGGCCTGGATCGGGAAATCGCGGATGTCCTTGACCGAGGCGAAGGCGCCGCTGACGCGCAATTGCACTCGATCGGTGCTGGTTTCGAAGAAGCCCGCAGAGGTGACTGCGTTCTGCTGGTCCAGCGCCTGCTGCACGACGCTGAGCGGAATGCCGAGCGTGGCCAGCTTGGTGTTCGACAGTTCAATCCAGACCTTTTCGTCCTGCAGGCCGATCAGTTCCACCTTGCCTACGTCGGCGACGCGCTGCAGTTCCAGCTGGATGCGGTCGGCGTAGTCCTTCATCACCGCGTAGTCGAAACCCGGGCCGGTGAGCGCGTAGATGTTGCCGAAGGTGTCGCCGAATTCGTCGTTGAAGAACGGGCCGACCACGCCTTCGGGCAGCGTGGCCTTGATGTCGCCGACCTTCTTGCGCGCCTGGTACCAGAGGCCGGGGATCTCGTCGGAATGCATCGAGTCGCGGGCCACGAAGATGACCTGCGACTCGCCGGGCCGCGAATACGAGCGGATGTATTCGTAATTGCCGGTGGTCATCAGCGCCTTCTCGATGCGCTCGGTGACCTGCTGGGCAACTTCGCTCGCGGCAGCGCCAGGCCACACCGTGCGCACCACCATCACCTTGAAGGTGAAGGGCGGGTCTTCTGACTGGCCCAGGTGCCGGTACGACCATGCGCCGATGATGCCGAGCACGATCATCGCGTACAGGACCAGGGCGCGATGGGTCAGCGCCCATTCGGAGAGGTTGAAGCGCTTCATGGGTCAAGGCGCCTTGGGGGTGGAGGCAGCGACTTTCTTCGCCAGCATGGGCCGGTTGTCGCGATCCACTGGCGACACCGGCTGGCCTTCGCGCAGCAGATGTCCGCCGGCGCCGACCACCCAGTCGCCGGACTTCACCCCTCCCAGCACCGGCACATCGGTTTCGCCGTAACGACCGAGCTGCACGGGTCGGGATTTCACCTTGCCGGTCTGCGGATCGACCACCCACACCGCGGTGGTGCCGTTGGCGCCGCGCTGGATCGCCGACAGCGGCAGGCTCAGGGCGGCTTCGGTGCCGGTTTCCTGCACGTAGACGCGTGCGCTCTGGCCCAGCTCGACGGCCTTGGCCGCATCACCGACCAGGTTGACGCGGGCGGCGTAGGTGCGGGTCTGCGGGTCTGCGGCCGGGGAGATTTCGCGGATCGTGCCGGGCAGGCGCTCGCCCGGTGCGCTCCACAACTCCACCAGCACCGGCTGGCCAACGACGAACTGGCGAATGCGATTCTCGGGCAGCGAGATGGCCACCTCGCGCCCGTCGTCCGCAGCCAGGGTAAACACGGTCTGGCCGGCGGCGACGACCTGCCCGGCTTCGGCCTGGCGGGTGGCGATGACGCCATCGCGCGGCGCGCGCAATTGCGAATAGGCGGCCTGGTTGCGGGCCACGTCCAACTGCGCGCGGGCGGCGCGGGCCTGGCCTTCGGCGGCCTGGTAGGCGGCGTTCTGCGCATCATAGGCGGACTGGCTGACCAGCTTGTCGCCGACCAGCTTGGCGTAGCGGTCACGGTCGCCGCGGGCGCGGACCAGGTCGGCCTGGGCGGCGGCAAGCTGGGCCTGGGCGGACTGGGCCTGCAGGCTGAGATCGTCGGCATCCAGCGCCGCCAATACCTGGCCCTGCTTGACCCGAATGCCTGCATCCACATCGCGGCGGACAAGTTTGCCGCCGACCCGGAACGAGAGGGGGCTTTCCTGGCGCGCATGCACTTCGCCGGCGTAGGCCGACAATGCGGCCTGCGCACCTCCGCCGGGATGCACCACCAGCACCGGCCGGGCCGCCTCGGCGGTTTCGGTCTGGCCACCACAACCGGCGAGGCCGGCAAGCAGGACGAGGATTGCGGAGAGGCGCAAACTGCTCATGGATGGGACGCTCCGTGGTGCTTTGGCAATAAATGGACTTGGCGGTATAGTATAAATATCGAACCGATTAGTCTAGTATTCGTATATGGCCAGTAACGCTCCTCCCGCCAGCCGTCCCAAGGCCGCGACCAAACCCGCAAGCCCCGGCCGTCCCAAGGACCTGGGCAAACGCGCCGCCATCCTGGAAGCCGCCAAGCGGCTGTTCTCGGATCAGGGCTTCAACGGCGCCAGCATGGACCAGATCGCGGCCGAAGCCGGGGTTTCCAAGCTCACCGTGTACAGCCATTTCGGCGACAAGGAAGCGTTGTTCGCGGCCGCAGTGCGGGCCAAGTGCGAGGAGATGTTGCCCGATGACCTGTTCGCCCAGGAGCTGAAGGGCCCGTTGCGGACCCAGCTCAAGGCGATCGCCAGCGCTTTCTTCGCCCTGATCAGCAGCGACGAGGCAATCAGCACACAGCGCATGATGATGGCGGTCGGCCAGGCCGACGATCCCCTGCGCAAGCTGTTCTGGGAAGCCGGCCCGCAGCGCACCCATGACGCTTTCGCTGCCTTCCTGCAGTCGCGGGTCCAGGTGGGAGAACTCGAGGTCGCCGACGTACCCCGAGCGGCCGAGCAGTTCTTTGCCTTGATCAAGGGCGAAATACACGGGCGCATGATCTGCGGCCTCTGCGACAGCCCCCCGCGCGGCGACGTGGCGGCGCATGTGGAAGCCACCGTGGACATGTTCCTGCGCGCCTATGCGGTGCGCTGAGGGACAACTGCCTGCCGGGCAGGACGAAGGTCGCGATGACTTCCGGCACTGCGTATTGGTGTACTACTACGGCGATGCTGTTGTTCCGCGGCACGCTCCCTCGAAACCCGCCCCGAGCCGCTAAAATGCCCGGCTCCCGAGCAGGATGACCCCATGAAGATCGATTACAGCCAAGCCCGCGAAATGATGGTCGAGCAACAGGTGCGCCCTTGGGACGTGCTGGATCCGCGCGTGCTGGAAGTGCTGGCCACCTTGCCGCGCGAGGTCTTCGTCACCGAGATCCACCGCGCCCTGGCCTATGCCGACGTGGAGATCCCGCTGGGCCACGGCCAGAAGATGATGAAGCCCGTGGTCGAGGGCCGCACCCTGCAGGGCCTGCTGCTGCAGCCCGGCGAAGAAGTCCTGGAGATCGGCACAGGCGGCGGTTACCTGGCCGCGTGCATGGGTGCGCTGGCCCGTGAGGTGGTCAGCCTGGAAATCCAGCCAGAACTCGCCAGCCGCGCGCGCGCGCAACTGGACGCCAGCGGTTACGGCAGCAACGTGCGCATCGAAAACGTGGATGCGCTGGAGTATTCGACCGACCGCCGCTTCGACGCGATCTGCGTCACCTCCGCGGTGGAAACGCTGCCACCGCGATTCCTGCAGTGGTTGCGTCCGGGTGGACGCCTGTTCGTGGTCCGCGGCCATTCGCCGGTCATGGAAGCGGTGCTGGTCCACAACGAAGTCAACGGACCGCGCATCGAATCGTTGTTCGAGACCGACCTCCCCTATCTTGCCGGCGCCGCTCCCGCGCCGGAATTCGTCTTTTGATTTGAACAAGGAAACCCCATGAGCCGCCGCCCCCTAGTCCTCGCGCTCGCCCTGGCCTTGCCCGCATTCGCAACCATCGATGCGGCCAGCGCCACCGACCTGATGCAGACCTATGAACTCGCCCGTGCCGGCGACCCGCAGTTGGCTGCCGCCGAATCCGGCCGCCTGGCGCAGAAGGAAGGCGCGGTCCAGGCACGCGCCTCGCTGCTGCCGCAAATCAACGGCAGCGCCTCGCTGAACCGCAGCCGCAATGAAGTGGACGGCCTGCCGGGCAGCACCACCAACACCAGCCGCAGCTATGGCGTCAGCGTCAACCAGTCGGTGTTCGACTTCAGCCGCTATTCGACCCTGCGCAGCCAGAAGGCCCTGAGCCAGGCCGCCGACTTCGACCTGGAAGCAGCCAACGACTCACTGATCACCCGCACGTCTGCGGCGTACTTCAACGTGCTGGTGGCGATCGAAACCCTGGCCGCGGCCGAGGCACAGCAGACCGCGCTGCAGAAGCAGTTCGACTATGCGCAGAAGCGCCTGGACGTGGGCCTGGCCCCGATCACCGACGTGCATGAAGCCCGTGCCCAGTACGACAGCGCTCGCGCCAGCGTGATCGTCAGCCAGAACACGTTGAAGGATGCATACGAGGCCCTGACCGAACTCACCGGCCAGCCGATCAGCAACCTCAAGGCGCTGCCGGACGATTTCCGTCCGGTGCTGCCAACCGAATACGACGCCAATGGCTGGGTCAACACCGCGGTCACCACCAACCCGGCGCTGAAGTCGCTGGAATACCAGGTGCAGTCGGCCGATGCCGGCGTGGCCACCGCGCGCGCCGGGCACCTGCCCACCCTGTCGCTCGGCGGCACTTGGGGCAAGGATGCAGCCTGGGGCGATTCCATCGGTGGTGGCATCCGCGGCGACGGCACCGGCACCACGGTCGGCCTGACCCTGAGCGTGCCGATCTTCTCCGGCGGCGCCACCCAGTCGCGGGTGCGCGAGGCCCTGGCCAACCGCGACCGGGTGCAGGACGGTTACGAACAGCAGAAGCGCGCGATCGTGCGCAACACGCGCAACGCCTACCAGACCTTGGAAGCGGGCATAAGCGAGATCGAGGCACGACGCCTGGCGCTGGTTTCGGCCAAGGCCGCGTACGAAGCCTCGCAGGTCGGCCTGGAAGTCGGCACCCGCACCGTGCTGGACGTGTTGATCAACCAGCAGAACCTGTTCCAGGCCCAGCAGAACTACGCGCTGGCCAAATACAACTACCTGCAGAACCGGCTATTGCTGGACCAGGCCGCCGGCACCCTGGACGGCAGCGACGTGCAGAATGTGAATCGCCTGCTGACCGTGGACGCAGACAACCAGTTGGCGCCTGCCGCCAACTGATCGGCCTGTAGCCCACGGGCACGGACAACGACGGGCCTGGCCCGTCGTTGTCGTTTGTGCGGTGGAAAAATCCCCATGGATCGGCTGCTTTCAGATCACGCCCTTTGCGTGCAGGCTTGCGATTTCACCGGCTTCGATGCCGAACTCCGACAGCAACTCATCGGTGTGCTGGCCCAGCAGGGGAGGTGCATGCCGGTACTGCACCGGCGTGGCGGAAAACTTGAGCGGGCTGGCCACCAGTCGTACTTCGTCGGCTTGTGGATGCGGCATGGCAACGGTCATGCCGCGCGCGAGGACCTGCGGATCGGCGAACACGTCACCGATGTCGTTGACCGGACCGCACGGGATCCCGGCCGCTTCCAGCCCGGCCAGCCAATCCTGCCGCGTGCGGACCAGGAAGCATTCGGCCAGCATCGGCACCAGCGCCTCGCGATTGCGCACCCGCGCGGCGTTGCTGGCGAAGCGCACGTCGGCGGCCAGTCCCTCACAACCGGCGAGCGTGCAGAAACGTGCGAACTGGCTGTCGTTGCCCACCGCCAGGACCAGTGGTTGATCGGCGCATTCGAACACCTGGTAGGGGACGATGTTGGGATGTCCGTTGCCCATGCGCTGCGGTATTTTCCCGCTGGCCAGGTAATTGCTGCCCAGGTTGGCCAGCATCGCCACCTGCGTATCCAGCAAGGCCAGGTCGATCACTTGGCCGTTTCCGGTCGCATCGCGATGGCGCAGCGCTGCCAGGATCGCGACCGTGGCATACATGCCGGTGAACAGGTCCGCGACCGCCACGCCGACCTTCTGCGGCCCGGCACCGGCCAGGCCCTCGCGTTCGCCGGTCACGCTCATCAGGCCACCCATGCCCTGGATCGCAAAGTCGTAACCGGCGCGCGATGCGTAAGGCCCGTCCTGGCCGAAGCCGGTGATCGAGCAATAAACCAGACGCGGATCGGCGGCGCACAAGGTCGCCGCATCCAGTCCATGGCGGAGCAGGTCGCCGACCTTGAAGTTTTCCACCAGCACGTCGCAACGCAAGGCCAGCCGGCGCAGCAACGCCTGTCCTTCCGGAGTGCCGATATCCACGGTCAGCGAGCGCTTGTTGCGGTTCGCGCACAGGTAGTACGCCGACTCGCTGCCCTCGCCGCCCGCGGGATCGGTCAGGAATGGCGGGCCCCAGGCGCGGGTATCATCGCCGCTGCCCGGGCGTTCGATCTTGATCACATCGGCACCGAGGTCGGCCAGGGTCTGCGTGCACCAGGGGCCGGCCAGCACCCGGGACAGATCCAGCACGCGAATACCCGCAAGCGGCTGCGCCGTGCTCGCGACGGCGGATGAAAGTCCCATGTCTTGCTCCTATTCCTGCGGCGCTGCGACCGGCAGGTCGGGCGCGATCATGGCCAGGGTGCGTTGCAGGGCCCCGCGCCCGTCTTCGACCAGTTGGCGCCCTGCCGCGGCCATGGCCGCGCGCGTGGGTTCGTCCTGCAACAGCATGGCCAGCGCGTCGGCGACGCCCTCCCAATCCGCGCGCACTTCCAGCGCCCGCGCTTCCTGCAAGCGTTTCGATATCTCGACGAAGTTGTGCAGATGCGGTCCAGTGACCATGGCGGTGCCGACTGCGGCGGGCTCGAGCAGGTTGTGGCCGCCGATCGGCTGCAGGCTGCCACCGACTAGGGCGACCTGGGCGCAGGCGTAGAACGCCATCAATTCGCCCATGGTGTCGATCACGAACACATCGTCGCCCTCGCCTGGCCAGATGGATTGCCCGCGAGTGGCGACCGTCCAGCCGGCGGCCTGGGCCTGTTCGGCAACTCGCCCGAAGCGCTCGGGATGGCGCGGCGCCCACAGCAGCAGCAGCTCCGGCCAGCGCTCGCGCAAGCGCCGATGGATGGAGACCACCGCGGCTTCTTCCTGCTCATGGGTGCTGGCGGCAATCCAGACCGGGCGCTGCCCCAGGTTGTCGCTGAAGTTCTGCACGAAATCGCCGAGCCCTGCGGGCGCGGCAATGTCGAACTTGAGATTGCCGGTATCGACCACGCTGTCACGCGCCGCCCCCAGGGCAACGAAACGCCTGGCGTCGGCGGAAGATTGCGCACCGATGCGCCTGAGCGTGCGCAGTACCCGCGCGATCAGCGGTGCCAGCACCCGATAGCCGCGCAGCGATCGCGCCGACAGCCGCGCGTTGAGGATGTACGCAGGGATGCCGCGATCGCGGCAGGCAAACAGCAGGTTGGGCCACAACTCCGTTTCCATCACCAGGGCCAGCCGCGGCCGGTAGTGGCGCAGGAAGCGTGCGACCGCACCGGGCAGGTCATAGGGCACGTACACGTGCTCCACCTGATCGCCCCACAGCGCGCGCACCCGCGCCGAACCCGTGGGGGTGATGGTGGTCACCAGCCAGCGCCATTGCGGGTGTGCCTTGCGCAGTGCGTTGATCACCGGTGCAGCGGCATTGACCTCGCCCACCGAGACCGCGTGCAGCCAGATGTCGACCGGCGCTGTCGACTGCGCATAGGAGGCATAGCGCTCATTCCAGCGCTGGAAATATTCGCGAAAGCGAAAGCCGCGCCAGATCAGGTGGTAAACCGTGACCGGCGTCAGTACATACAGCACGGCCGAATACAGGCCACGCAGGAAACGCTCGGTCAGGTCCATCCGCATCGCCGAAGGATAACCAACTGAACCGTTAGAATCGCTGTATGGCAGAACCCGCAAACGACAACGACCCGGCCCCGATGGGTTTGCGCCAATGGCCGGCCTGGTTGGGCATCGGCTTGGCCGCCCTGCTGGCGCGGTTGCCGTGGCGCCTGCAGCGTGTGCTGGGGCGCGGGCTGGGCGGATTCCTGCACGCGGTCCTGCGCGATCGTCGGCGCGTGGCCGAACGCAACATCGCCCTGTGCTTCCCGGAACTTGACGCCGCACAGCAGGCGGCGCTGGTACGCAGGAGTTTCTCCGAACTGGGTATCGGCCTGTTCGAGTTCGCGCGCGCCTGGTGGGGCAGCGTGCAGCCGATGCGCCACGACCTGCGCGTGCAGGGACTGGAGCACCTGCAGGCGGCACGCGAGGGTGGGCGTGGGGTGATAGTGATTTCCGGACACTTCACCACTCTGGAAATGGCCGCGCGGCTGATGTGCGACTACGCGCCGCTGGCTGGCATGTACCGCCCACACGACCAGGGCGCGATGGAATGGGCGGTCAAGCACGGGCGCCTGCGCTATGCGGCGCACATGTTCACCCGCGAGGAGCTGCGGCCCGCGCTCAAGCACCTCAAGCAGGGCGGGTTGCTGTGGTTCGCACCGGACCAGGACACGCGCCGCGGCGAAAGCGTGTTCGTGCCGTTCTTCGGCCGTCCGGCCTACAGCCTCACTTCCACCCACCAACTGGCGCGGCTGTCAGGCGCAGCGGTGATTGCCTTCGCCCATGAGCGTCGCGCTGATGGCGGCTACACGCTGCGCCTGTCGCCGGCGTTCGCGGACTTCCCCGGCAAGGACGCCACCGCCGATACCGCACGGGTGATGGCGGCGATCGAGGCGATGGTGCGCGAAGTGCCTTCGCAATACCTGTGGATCCACCGCCGCTTCAAGCGCCAGCCGGACGGTCGTGGAAAACTTTACGAATAACCATGGGGTGGGCCCCGGCCCACCACGCTTGGAATGTTGCGAGATTGCGGAAGGTGGGCCCAGGCCCACCCTATCAATAGACGTTCGCTTCACCCGGCGGCCGGGTCTTGAAGCGCCGGTGCACCCACAGATACTGCCCGGCATGCTGGCGGACCACTTTTTCCAGTTCGGCCATGTAGCGCGCCGCGTCGGCGGCCGGATCGCCGCTGGGCCAACCACTCCATTGCGGTTCGATGCGCAGGTGATAACGGCCATCACGGTCGCGATGAAACCAGAACGGCAACACCACCGCCTTGCCGCGCTGGGCCAGTTCCGGGGTCGCGGTCAGGGTTGCGGCGGGGATGCCGAAGAACGGCACGAACGCGTTCTGGTACGTGAAGTTCTGGTCGGCCGAATATGCGACCACGCCGCCGTTCAACAGGACCCGCAACAACCCGCGCACATCCTTCTTGGCGATGGTCCCGGCAAAACGCCTGCGCCGCGCCCGGTCGAACATCGCTTCCAGGCAGTGATGGTTGTTGCGCCTGACCACCACATGCACCGGCTGCGCGGCGACTTCCTGCAGCAACCGCGCGCACAGTTCGGAAGGAGTGAAGTGACCGCCGAACAGCAGTACACCGCGTCCCGCCGCCGTAGCCGCACGCAGGTGCTCGATTCCTTCGATCTGTGCCAGGCCGGCCAGTGCAGTCGACGGTGCATACCAGGCGCGGATCAGCTCCAGCGCGCCGGTGACCGTCGCGCGCAGGTTGTCGTGCAGCAGCCGCCTGCGTTGCGCGTCGTCCAGCTCGGGGAAGCACAGCGCGATATTGGTCCGCGCATAGCGACTGCGCTTGCGCATGGCCGGCCGCAGCAGCCAGCTCAGCACAGCTCCCAACCCCAACAGGATCGATTGCGGCAGCCGGGCGATACCGGCCGCGAGCAGGTCCAGTGGCGCGATGAACCAGCAGCGCGCCGCGCTGCCTTCAGTCATCGTCCCGGGCCAGCAAGCTGCCCGCATACAACGCCGCCAGCAACAGGGTCAGTCCACCCCAGAAGGTGGAATAGAACGCCAGGTGGGTGTTGAACGGGAACACCGTTACGCCGAGCGCCAGCATCGCCGGGCGCGCCCGGTCGCGAGCTTCGGGTGTGGCGTAGCGCCAGGCACGCCAGGCCAGCGCCGCGCCTGCCAGCCACAGCAGCAGGCCGATCGCGCCGGTCTCGCTGAGGATTTCGAGGATGATCTGGTGCGCATGGTGCGCGGGTCCTTCGCCCCAGGCAGGACGCACGCCAGGGGAAGGGTCGCAGGCCGGGAATTCCTCGCGGAAGTTGCGTGCACCGACGCCGTTGACCGGGTGTTCCCGGATCATGCAGGCGGCCGCGCGCCAGATCTGCGCGCGTCCGGACAAGGCCACGTCCACACCGCTTTCATCGGCAGTCAGCACCCGCGCGGTGCGCTCGATGCGTTCCTGGAATTGCGGCGAGACCAAGGTCAGCACGATCAGCGCAAACGCACCAAAGGCGAACACACCCAGCAACTTCTTCCAGCCCAGCAGGCGCCAGCCCGAAAACACCAGCACCAGCGTATAGGTCAGCCACGCTGCACGCGCGCCGGCCAGCAGGATCACCATGCCGATCGCCGCTGCGGCCAACGACCAGCCGAGCAGGCCAAAACGTTTCGCCACGGCGAACAACGCGAACGGCGACAGGCTCGCAACTACCACGCCGAGCTTCAGATTGCAGGGACCCAGGATGCCGCTGAGACGATCGAGCGCGGCGGTATCGGCGGCCGTGCACATGCCATGTCCGCTGATCATCTGCTTGATCTGATCAATGCCCCAGAACAGTGGGCTGGTACCCGAAACAACCTGCAACAAGGCATCCAGGGTCCACACCGCGACAATCACCGCCAATCCATTGAAGGTGATGCGACGGCCGCGCCCGTTGGCCACCGCCGAGGCCACCAGCCACAGGAATGGCAGGTAGCGCAGCCCCGTCGCGGTTTTGTAGAACGCGTGCCTGGCGTCAAGGGCATCAAACGAAGAAATCAGCTGCGGCGTCCAGTAAGCGAAGAACAACACGCTGGTCAGCGCCCAGGCCGGACCACTGAGCAGGCGGGTGCCACCTCGAAAACGCACCATCAACAACTGCACGATGGCGGCAAGTGCACCCAGCACCATGACTCCTTCGGCGTAACCGGGTGCAGGCCACAGGGCGACGAAGGCCAGCACCCAGGCCGGCGCCCAGCGCCAGCCGTGCACGCTAGCCAGCGGCGAATCAGTGGGCAGCGTGGGGGAAAGAGTCATCGGCGAGTTCCTGGTACAGGGTCAGCGTGGCTTCCTGCATGGCGCGCAGGGTATAGGGCATCGTAGCCAATGGCAGCGGCGGATGCCTGAGCAGTATCCGTGCAGTGGAAGCAAGCGCGGTTTCGTCGAAGGCCGGTACTGCCCCCTGCGGCTCCAACTCGGCCAGCAGCTCACCCACTCCGCCATGCGCCCAGCCCAGGACGGGGCGGCCGACCGACAGCGCTTCGATGACGGTGCGGCCAAACGATTCGGGTTTGCGCGAAAGCTGCAGCACCAGGTTCGCGGCGGCATAGGCTTCGGCGATTCGCGAGGTCGCGGCAGTGAACGCCACCGCGTCGGCGATGCCCAGCGCGACCGCTTCGCCTTGCATCTCGGCCATGTAGTCCTCGCGTCCGGCCTCGCGTGCACCGGGCAGCCACAGGCGTGCATCGCTGCCGTCGCCACGCAGCACGGCCAGCAGGCGCAACGCATCGACATGACCTTTCAACCGCGTGCCGCGTCCAGGCAACAGCAGCAGGGGTCCGCCCCCACCCAGCTGTGGATGTTGTCGGGCGAACTCCTGGCGCAGCGCAAGGTCCGGTTCGGCCACACGCGGGAACCGGGTCGTGTCGATGCCGCGCGGGATCACCCGCAACTTGCCTGGATCAGTCAACGGATAGTGGCGCAGCAGGTAATCGCGAACCGTATCCGAGACGCAGATGACACGCTCGCCATAGGCCATTACCGCGCTGTAACGACCGGGCGAATTAAGCCCGTGCATGGTGGTGACGAAATGCGGTCGCTGCGCCGCAGCGATGCCCTGCACCGCCTTCCATCCCAGCCACGCCGGCAGGCGCGAGCGCGCGTGCACGATGTCAGCCTGCTCGCGCACGAACAGTTTCCGCAACGCTGGCAGGTGACGGAAAGTCCACAACGACTTGCGCCCGATATCGAGTGCGATGTGCTCGGCGCCTGTATCGCGCAAGGCAGGCAACAGGCGGCCACCTGCGGACACCACTATCGCGCGATGACCCGCCCAGACCAGTGCTTCGGAAATTTCGATGGCGGAACGTTCAACCCCGCCTGATTCAAGCGCGGGAAGCAGCTGGACCACGGTCAATCGACGCATCGGCGCAGGGCCCCTGCGCGCGGCGTCAGTCGGCGAGGACGAAATGTGCACCGCAATAGGGACATTGCACGTCGCCGCCCGGCGCATCCTCGATGGCCAGGTACACGCG
>JBDTPP010000086.1:0-12742 GCA_039932615.1 Pseudoxanthomonas sp. | reverse complement strand
GGTGTTCACCAACAACAAGTTCATCGGCTACGCGCTGCTGATCCTGGTGCTGGTGCTGCAGACAGTGCTCGGGCTGCTCGACTTCACCCACAACCTGTACAACTTCGACGGCTGGCCGGCGGCACCGTATTCGGACATGAACGGTTTCGGGCACTTCCTGGCGCCGCAACTGTGGTTCAAGGCGTACTGGGGTCTGTTCGTGCTGGGCCTGCTGATGCTTGCCTCGGCGCTGTGGGTACGTGGCACCGGGGCCGGCGCGCGACAACGCTGGGCACTGGCGCGGCAGCGGCTGCATGGCAAGCTGGGCGTGGCCCTGGCGACGACGGCGTTCGCGTTCGTGGCACTGGGCGGCTTCCTGTACTGGAACACCAACATCCGCAACGATTTCATCTCGCCCGACGGCCTGCTCGACCTGCAGGCGCGTTACGAACGCGAGTACCGCAAGTACAAGGACCTGCCGCAACCGAAGGTGCTCGCGGTCTCGACCGATGTTGACCTGTATCCGGAATCGCAGTCGATGCGCGTCCACGGGGTGTATCGCGTGCACAACCCGTACCCGAGGCCTATCCCCGACATCCACATCCAGATGCTCGACGACAAGGCGCTGGCGGAGATCGACCTGGGTGGTGCCAAGCTCACCCTGCACGACGAGCCGATCGGCTACCGCATCTACCACCTTGACCGCCCGTTGCAGCCGGGCGAGCAGCGAGACATTCACTTCGAGCTGGACTTTCACCCCGACGGGATCACCAACAACACGGCGCAGCATCAAATCGTCGGCAATGGCACGTTCGTCAACAGCCAGATGTTCCCGTCGTTCGGCTACAACGAGGCCGCGCAGATCACCGACCGCAACGAACGCCGCAAGCGCGGCCTCGGCGAGCCGACACGCATGCCCAAGCTGGAGGACCAGGCCGCCCGCGCCAACACCTACCTGACTGACGACGCCGACTGGATCGATTTCAAGGCGACGGTTTGCACCGCGCCGGACCAGATCGCGCTGGCCCCGGGTTACCTGCAGAAGGAATTCACCCGCAACGGCCGTCGCTGCTTCAGCTATGCGATGGACCGGCCGATGCTGGACTTCTATGCGTTCCTGTCCGCGCGCTGGCTGGTGAAGAAGGGTGAGTACACGGGCGTCGCCGGCAAGCGGATCCCGATCGAGATCTATTACGATCCAAAACACGCTTACAACGTGGAGCGCATGATCCAGGCCACGCAGAAGTCACTGGCGTATTACGAAGCCAACTTCAGCCAGTACCAGCATCACCAGGTGCGGATCATCGAGTTCCCGGGCTACGACAGCTTCGCGCAGAGCTTCGCCAACACTATCCCGTATTCGGAATCGATCGGTTTCATTGCCGACCTTCGCGACAAGGATGCGATCGATTACGTGTTTTACGTGACCGCGCACGAGGTCGCGCACCAGTGGTGGGCGCACCAGGTGATCGGCGCCAATGTGCAGGGCGCGACCGTGCTGTCCGAATCGCTGGCCCAGTATTCCGCACTGATGGTGATGGAACACGAGTATGGCCGTGACAAGATGCGGCGATTCCTGAAGACCGAACTGGACGGCTACCTGTCCGGCCGGGGCGGCGAGCGGCTGGAGGAGCTGCCGCTGTTCCGGGTCGAGAACCAGCAGTACATCCACTACAAAAAAGGCTCACTGGTGTTCTACCGGCTGCGCGAGGAACTGGGCGAGGAAGCGCTGAACCGCGCCCTGCACAAGTTCGTGCTGGCCAAGGCCTACCAGCAGCCCCCTTACACCACCTCGCTGGAACTGCTGGACTTCATCCGTGCCGAGGCGCGGCCCGACCAGCAGGCATTGATCACCGACCTGTTCGAGAAGATCAGCTTCTACGACAACCGGGTAGAGGAAGCGACGGCGAAGAAGCTGGCCAACGGCAAATACGAGGTCACCCTGAAATTGCACGCGGCCAAGCGCTATGCCGATGGCAAGGGCAAGGAAACCGCGGGCAAGCTGGACGACTGGATCGACGTGGGCGTGTTCGCACGCGGCAAGTCTGGCGAGGAACGCGACCAGAAAACCCTGTTCCTCAAGCGCTACCGCATCACCACGGAGAACCCGAGCATCAGCGTGGTGGTTGACCAACTGCCCTATGAGGCCGGCTTCGACCCCTACAACAAGCTGATCGACCGGGTGTCATCGGACAACCGCAAGAAGGTCAGCGTGCAATAACCACGGCCCAGCCAAATGTGGAGGAATTTCCGCTTGGGGGCTGCCCTCAACACAGGTCGGAGATGATGACCTTCGCCGCATTGTGCCCGGGCGCGCCAGTCACCCCACCGCCGGGGTGGGTGCCGGCCCCGCAGAGATACAGGCCCGGCACGGCGCCGCGATAGTCCGCCTGCCCGACCATCGGGCGAGCGCTGAAGAGTTGGTTGAGCGACAGCGCGCCATGGAAGATGTCGCCGCCGACCAGGCCGAAGGTGCGTTCCAGGTCCAGCGGGGTCAGCACTTGCCTGCCGACGACCGACGCACGGAAGCCGGGCGCGTATTTTTCGACCGTTGCAATCATTACATCGGCCACTTCATCGCGGTGGTCATCCCAGCTGCGTCCGTCCGACAGTTCCGGTTGCACCTGCTGGCAGAACAGGCTGGCGACGTGCTGGCCGGGCGGCGCCAGCGTGTCGTCCAGGGTGGAGGGAATCAGCATCTCCACGATCGGTTCGCGCGACCAGCCATAGGAACGCGCATCCAGGTAGGCGCGGTCCATGTAATCCAGGTCGGGCGCCATGATGATGCCCGCAGTGAGATGGTCGCCGTCGCCCGGCAACGCGCTGAAATCCGGCAGCTTCGACAGCGCCACGTTCATGCGCAGGGTGCCGGAGCCGCAGCGCCAATTCGCCATGCGTTCGCGGGTCGACGCGGGAACCACGCTCGGCGACATCAAGCGTTCGTACAGCAGTTTCGGATTGACGTTGGCCACTACCGCACGGGCGCGCAGGGTTTCACCCGACTCGGTGATCACGCCACTGGCGCGCCCCGGCTTTCCATCAACTTCCTCTACGATGACTTCGCGCACGCCCGCATCGGTGCGGATCTGGACACCGGCGGCGATCGCGGCTTTGGCCATTGCCTGGGTGATCGCGCCCATGCCGCCGATGGCGTGGCCCCACGCGCCCTTGACCCCATTCACTTCGCCGAATACATGGTGCAACAGCACGTAGGCCGAACCCGGCGTGTACGGGCTGGCGTAGTTGCCGACGATGCCGTCGAAGCCCAGCACCGCCTTGATCGGCGTGCTCTCGAACCAGCGGTCCAGGTATTCGCCGGCGGAGATCGTGAAAAGGTCCAGCAATTCCTGGCGCAGGGTTTCATCCAGCGCATGCAGGCGCTTGCCCAGGCGACCGGCGCGCATCAATTCCGGCAAGGCCTTCCACCAGCCGTTGTCGGTGACATTGGGCGGCGGCTGCAAGGCCAGCGCCCGCAGCACGTCGGCGATGGCTTCCAGGCGGCGTTCGTATTCGGGCAGGCGTTCGGCATCGCGACGCGAGAACTTGGCTACTTGCTGTTCGGTTTCGCCGCCACCGGTCAGCAGGTAACGGCTATCAGGCAGCGGCAGGAAGTTGCTGCGCTTGCGCTGCACGATGCGCAATCCGTGCGCATGCAGGTCCAGGTCGGCAATGACCCTGGGTTGCAGCAACGATACGGTGTAGGAGGCGACCGAATTGCGGAAGCCCGGGTGGAATTCCTCGGTCACCGCCGCGCCGCCGACCACGTGCCGTCGTTCGAGCACCGTCACCTTCAGCCCGGCCCCGGCCAGGTAGGTCGCGCAGACCAGGCCGTTGTGGCCTGCACCTATCAGCAACACATCGCATTTGTCGGAGGCCTTGGCCATTCCGCAGCTCCCCGGCGCTGGAATCGCCGGCGTGGCCAATCATCGCCCGAAACGGTGACAACAACGCGGTCCCGCACGAGAACAGGCCACTTGCGCCGCTTGGGCTCCTATAATCGCCCGCACGGGGCTTACGCAATGCAGTGGGTATGGGGAGCAGGTCCGATGTCGACAACGCCGGTAGCCATGACAAGCCATTGCCCGAGGCACGTCCTGCGCAGGCAGCGTGCTGCACTCAGGCCATCCGCCGCATGCCGTGGATCCACTTGAGTCCGTGAACAGCGCATCTCCCTGGATCACGCGATTCAAGGCCCGTCTGCTGACCGGGCTGGCTGCGGCGTCGCTGGTCACCCTGCTGATCCTTTCCGGGCTGACCTGGCGCGCCGACACCGGGTTTTACGATGCGATGGCCCGTGCCACTTCGCGTCCGGCGGGTGACCGCATCGTGGTGGTGGCCATCGACCAGAAGAGCCTGGTCGAACTGGGGCGCTGGCCCTGGTCGCGACGCACCCATGCTGAATTGATCGACCGCCTGAACGCGGCCGACGTACGCGGCATCGGCCTGGAGATCCTTTTGTCCGATCCCGCCCTGTACGATCCCGAAGGCGATGCCTTGCTCGCACGGGCTTTGAACAAGAGCGGCAAGGTGGTCCTGCCGGTGTATGCGGAAGCCGAGAAGCGCAATGGCCCGACCGTGGAATTGATGCCGATTCCCGAGTTCGCTGCGTCTGCCGCCGCGCTTGGACACGTGGACATGGGCCAGGATGGCGATGGCGTGGCTCGCGACGCGTTCCTGCGGGCCGGGCTGGGTTCCGCGCACTGGCCGTCGCTGGCGTTGGCAATGAGCCAGTTGCAGGCGTCCGACGCGGCTACCGCGTCCCTGCCGGGCCTGCGCAATCCGGAGCCCGAACAGATCACCTCGCAACGCTGGGTGCGCGATTACCAGGTGCGGGTGGCGTATACCGATCCGCCTGATGGCTTCCAGACCGTTTCCTATGCCGACGTGCTGAAAGGGCGCGTTGCTGCATCGAAGTTGCGCGGACGGTGGATATTGGTGGGCGCCACCGTGCCTGCGATCGGCGAGCCATTGGCCGTGCCGGGCAGGCAGGCCGCGAATTCCCGCCTGTTCGCCGTTGACTACCAGGCCAATGTGTTGAACATGCTGCTGCGCGGCGCAACCATCGTTCCGCTCGGCCTGCCCGCGCAATTGCTGTTGTCCATCGCGCTGGTCGTCGCCCCGCTGCTGCTGTACGGCCTGCGTGGGATGCGCAGGATCTGGCAACCGATCGCGGTCGCTGCGGCGGTGGCGCTGGTGGTGTCGTTCCTGCTGCTGCGTTTCGGCAATGCCTGGTTTCCGCCGATGTCGGCGCTGGCGGTGCTGGGTATCGGTGCATTGCTATGGCTGGTGCGCCTGCTGCGGCGCACGCGGCACCAGGCCCAGTCCGATCCATTGACCGGGCTTCCCAACCGCATCCGCTTCGACGAGGAACTCGGGCAGGCGTTGCACCAGGCGCAGCGTAGCGGCCAGCCGCTGTCACTGCTGCTGCTGGACGTCGATTATTTCCGGAGACTCAATGACAACCTGGGCCAGCAGGCCGGCGATGAGGTGTTGCGGATCCTGTCAACGATCCTGAGCGGCCGTGCACGACGGCCGCGCGATCTGGTGGCGCGGCTGGGCAACGACCAGTTCGCGGTGCTGTTGCCGGAAACCACGCCGCAATCCGCCGCTGCGATTGCCACCACCATCCACGTCGACCTGGCCAACCTGGCGACGCGCCCGGCCTGCCCCGAATCCACGCCACCCTTCACCGCCAGCATCGGCATCCACACCGCCCGCGTTGGCGAGGACACCACGGTGGAAGAAATTTTCCAGCGCGCGGACAACGCGCTTTACCAGGCCAAGCAGGACGGGCGGAACCGCAGTTTCAGTCATGCGGCTGATAGCGGATCGATAACTGGTTAGGGCCTACTACGTTGCCACGCGATGTATTTGCTGACCTGAAGGCACAAGAGTCCCGACTTGGACTGCCCGACGGCTTCTATATGACTCTCTTCAATGAAGATGATTGGTCTTTTGTAATTAAGCTAAACGCACTGATTGAGGCGGCCTGCACTCATGCCCTATATGCGCGCCTCCACGCGCCAGAACTTGCCGGCCCTCTGGCCAGTCTTGACTTAGGCAATTCAAAGCACGGCAAAGTCGCACTTCTGCGGACGCTTGGGGCACTGAACTCAGAACAGACGAGCGTGCTTCAAATGCTATATGAGCTACGCAACTCTCTCGCTCATAACATCACCCAAGTGTCTTTCTCTTTCGCTACACATCTCAGCGGCTTCGACAAAAAGCAGCGTGCCAATTTCATCAAACGCGCCGGACATGGCGTGAAAGAAATTGTGGGCTTAGAGGGTCAGGCCGTTTCACGAGATGTCTTCGTTATTGAGAATCCAAAATTGTCCCTGTGGATCACAGTTGCAGAGATCATTGCCTGCCTATACCTGGAGCAAGAGTTGGCACTCGTTCGCCTACAGCGAATCGCGCTTGAGCAACTACACAAGGAAAGCTCATGATCTGCGGGGTGGGCCGTAACTCGTTCAAGCCGAACCCGCTTCGTTGCAGATCTCGTAGGGCGGAACCGCCGAAGGCGATGACCAGCTTCGCTGTTGAAAGCCCGCCGCATGTGCCCCTAGCGGCAGGGATCATCGCAGCGGGAAGACATTCGGCGGAAATCCGCTACGCGGGTTCCGCCCTACGATTACGCCTTACCCGCGTTGCTCGTGACTTGCCAGAATTCTCGGATTTCCCATGCCCAAGGAATTGAAGATGAAGCGCCCATATCGAAACATCGGATTCTTCTTCCTGCTGCTGCTGGTGCTGGTAATTGCAGGCTTCACGCCTCGTGTCCCTGACACGCCTTTCTTCGGCTATTTCAGCCATATCAGCCAATCAAACCCCGTCCCGCTAGTCATCCATCTGCACGCTCTCGCGGCGATTGCCTGGTTCACCCTGCTCTCCACGCAGCCGTTCCTTGTTCGGGCGAACCGACTGGACCTTCATCGGCTCCTTGGAAAGGCATCAATCGTCCTGGTCATTCTATTTTTCTGCACCGCAATCCAGGTGATGAAACACTTTTACACACAGAACATCGTTCAACTGCCGAGGGATACGGTTCTATCGTCGCTCACGCAATCGTTCACTGCTCTGTCCCTGCTTCTTGTTTTCTACTCTCTCGCTTTGTTGAAACGTCGCGATATCCATCAGCATGTTGCCTTCATGGTTGCCGCGGCATTGGCAAGCGCAACGCCAGGCTTGGCTCGGCTAGGGCTTTATGTAGTTGGTGGTCTTCCTGGGATATTGCTGATTCTTGCGTTGATCTACGCAACGCTTATCGGCTTCATGTCGTACGCGAAAATTCGGTTTCACCAGCCCATTTCGCGCAGTCCCTACCTGCCAATCATTGCCCTGTTCCTTGCCGCCAATGCCATGGATTTCGTCGGCAGCCAAACGGCAGCATGGCTCTGGCTAGCCGATAAAATGGTAACTGTGTGGTAATGTCCGGCAGCCATCCTGAGCTTCACGCGTTCAAGATGACGGACGTAGCACTCAGCCGTGGCGGAATCAATTGAGGGCACAAGGCCAGTGAGAGTCGCCATCAACGGAGCCGGCATCGCCGGTACGGCACTTGCCTATTGGCTGGCGAGGATGGGCCACGAAGTGCTGCTCGTGGAGCGCGCGCCTGAACTGCGCACCGGCGGCTACATCCTCAACCTGTGGGGAATCGGCTACGACGCGGTGGAAAAGATGGGACTGCTCCCGGGGCTGCTCGAATTGCAGTACCAGACCGACGAACTGCGCATGGTGGACAGGCAGGGCCGGACCCGCGGCGGCTATCCGTCGCGCGTATTGCTGCAGTTGGCGAAAGGCCGAATCGCTTCTTTGGCGCGCGCCGACATCGCCGCTGCGATCCACGCATCACTGGAAAGCCGGGTGGAAACGATCTTCGACGACAGCATCGCCACGATCGAGGACGAGGGAGCGCATGTGCGGATCGGCTTCGAACATGCGCCGGAACGCGAAGTCGATCTGGTCATCGGTGCCGACGGCCTGCACTCGCGAGTCCGTCAAATCGCTTTCGGTCCGGACGCGCGTTTCGAGTACCCGATGGGTTGTCACGTCGCCTCGTTCGAGGTTGCCGGATATCGTCCGCGCATCGACAACCTGTACGTGGCGCATACGGCGCCCGGGAGATACATCGCGCGGTTCCCCGTACGCGATGACAAGACGCTGTTTTTCATGCTCCTAAGGGATGAATACCTCCCGAGCACTGTTCCCACCAGCGAGCCTGGGCGCAAAGCGGCACTGGCAAACGCATTCTCCGGCATGGGATGGGAATCTCCGGCGATATTGTCTGCAATGCAGCATGTGGATGGCGTCTATTTCGACAGCATCAGCCAGATCCGCATGGAGGCGTGGGCGAAAGGGAGGGTGGCCCTGCTCGGCGATGCGGCTGCTTGCCCGTCCCTCATCGCCGGAGAAGGCGCGGGCTTCGCATTGGCTGCCGCTTATGTGCTGGCGGGAGAGATCCACCAGCACGGGGCCGATCTCGAACCGGCGCTCACGAAGTACCAGGAACGGCTCAAACCTTACGCCGCGCGCAAGCAGAAATACGCGGAAAGCCTGGTGCCCTCGTTCCTGCCGAGGACGGCCCACGGGGTAAGCATCCGCGACTTCGCGACCCTCTTGATGCGGCTACCTGTTTTCCCCCGACTGCTGATGGGGCGTTATTTCCATGATGAAATGAAACTGCCCGATTACGCGATCTGATGCCAGGTCGCGCAGGCCCAGTCCAACAAGCATTCAAAGCCGACGCCGCCTCCCGGCATGACTTGATCCACGCGCCAAGTTGCCCATGACCTATCGCAAACCACTCAAATTACTGGCCTTGGTGGTTGTCTTCGCCATCTTGTCGGCTGTCTCTATTTTTGCCGAAACCAAGGCATTGCGCTACTACGAGTACAACTCGGTGGGGGACAGCGGCATCGTCCGGACAGACGCGGTAAGCATACGGGGCACGACGCAATACCTTTTCATTCGAGGCTACGGACGCGAAAAGCCACTTCTCCTGTTTCTTCCCGGTGGCCCCGGAGAAAGCTTTGTCCCGCTTGCCCCGGAGTTCAGCGGCGAGCTCGAGCAGGATTTCGTCGTCGTGCATATCGAGACGGGCGGCGTGGGGAAGTCCGACAAATACAACGAAGGCCCGACCCTGGCGCAAATGACGGCAGACACAAGCGCGATAATCGACCACCTGCTCGGAGAATTCGGCAGGGAAAAACTCTATCTTGTCGGCCACTCGTTCGGCTCCATCCTTGCTCTGAAAATCGCGCACGACTCTCCCGGAAAGATACTCGGCGTCGCGACGGTCGGCCAGGCCATCGACTGGAGAGCGGGCAACCTCATCACGCACGAACACCTCATGTCGCTTGCGCGCCGCGAGCACGACGAGCGGGCAATCGCCGCCTTGTCCGCTTTCGCGCCCGATCTTGCCACCACCGTCGATGGCCAACCGATGATCGATTTCGCCGCCGTCAAAGAGCAGCGGAAGTGGCTGGAGCACTACGGCATCGGCAACGTCCTGCAGAAACACACGGCCAAGGTGCGTTGGGCCACCTATCTCACTTCGCCGAACCACACCCTCGCCGAATCCTGCGAACTTGCCTACATCGGCCCATGCAAGTGGATCGCGGATCCGCGATGGTGGAGCCAATGGAAGAACGTGCTGCCGGGAGTCATCGAATTCAACGCGCAGCGGGAAGTCCCCGAGTTGAAGGTCCCCTATGTGGCGATCGTCGGATCGGATGACTGGATCACGCCCAAGGCACTGATCCGCCAGTACTACGGAACCCTGGTCGCCCCGCAGAAGCACTACATCGAGATACCGGGTGCGCAGCATTACGCCTTCCTCGACAAGCCGCACGAGTTCCAGCAAGCCGTGCGCACGCTGATCCCGCTTCAGACCGGGCACTCCAGGTGAATAGGCTTACTTGATCCACGTCCGGGGCGCTTGCACCGTTTATTGCGCAACCGAGAGTGACACTATAGTTTCACTTTATGCGTACCGAACTCGTTACAACTCTCAAGCGCCAGGCCACGGAGCTCCTCTCGGATATCGAGCGGGACAAGGAGCCCATTCTTATCACCCAGCACGGCTTGCCCAGCGCCTACCTGGTAGACGTTGAGACCTACCAGCTCATGCAACAACGCATGACCATCCTGGAGGGCATCGCCCGTGGGGAGCAAGCGATTGCCGAGGGCCGTGTGGCTACTCATACGCAAGCCAGGAAGCGCCTTGCGCGATGGCTGGAATAGTCTGGACAGAGCCGGCCCTGAGTGATCTTGAGGCCATCGCCGACTACATCGCACTGGAAAACCCTGCTGCCGCGGCACAGCTCGTGGCGCTGATACTGGCCCACTTGGAGCAACTGGTAGTTAATCCGGAGAGTGGCAGTCGCCCGCAGGAACTCAAGCGCTCCCGCTATCGTCAGATCGTTGAGCCTCGTTGCCGTGTCTTCTACCGCTACGACGGTCAACGGGTCTTTGTCTTGCATGTGATGCGTTCCGAGCGCCTGCTCCGCAAAGCGCATCTGAGGGACCACGCCAAGCAGGCAAAGGCCTGACAATTCAAGCCGGGCCCGGCCCGTAGCACGCCTTGATCATTCGTTTGTTGCCAAGGGAACAATCGTTACCACATGGAAAAGTGACCACTCATTGCGAACCTTGTCCGCTTCGTCATGACCCGCGCATTTCAATCAACAAAGCCCCACCAGGCAAGGACCTGGCCCGGGTTGTGAAGGAATGGTGAGGTCGCTGGCATTACCTTCGACACCCTCAGGGCAGCGGTCGCA
The DNA here is from genome assembly GCA_039932615.1 of Pseudoxanthomonas sp. Taxonomy (GTDB): domain Bacteria; phylum Pseudomonadota; class Gammaproteobacteria; order Xanthomonadales; family Xanthomonadaceae; genus Pseudoxanthomonas_A. The sequence continues at coordinate 1,982 of JBDTPP010000086.1, read as the reverse complement.
GGCGTAGAGTCTGCCCACGCCCCGGTTCGGGGCCTTCCTTTGTCTTATGCCCTGTCGGGCCGGAGTTTCCCTAGTGATGCGTAAACCCCAGATCCTGTTGTTGTCCCTTGCCGTGACTGCGGCCCTCGCCGGCTGCTCCAGGAAGGAAGAGGCCGCCACACCCGCGACGGACGCCACCGCGATGAGCGCCGAACCCGCCAAGCTGACCCTCGATGAATCCAAGTTGCCGCCGGTCAACCGTTTCCTGATCGCCGACCTGGACACCAGCAAGAACGCCTGCACCGATTTCGCCGGCTACGCGAATGGCAAATGGCTGGCTGCCAACACCATCCCCAGCGATCGCACCAGCTGGGGCGCGTTCGAGATGCTGGATGAGCGCTCCACCGGCGTGCAACACCAGCTGGCCGAACAGGCAGCGGCCGACAAGAACGCCACCGGCGTGGAAAAGATCGTCGGTGACATCTGGGCAACGGGCATGGACGAGGCCAAGATCAACGCCCAGGGCATCGACCCGATCAAGGGCGAGCTGAGCGCGATCGACGCGCTGAACGACAAGGACGCGATCGTCGCTTATCTGCAGAGCAGCGCGGCCAAGGGCCAGAACGGCCTGTTCGGCTTCGGCGCCAGTCCCGATTTCAAGGACTCGTCGATGAACATCGCCTACGCCTTCCAGGGCGGCCTGGGCCTGCCCGATCCCGAGTACTACACCAAGGCCGATAACAAGGCCAAGCTGGATGCCTACCAGGCACACATTGCCAAGGTGCTTGAGCTTTCCGGCGTGGCCGCAGCGGATGCCGCGGCACAGGCGAAGGCCGTGATCGAGTTCGAAACCCGCCTGGCCAAGGTCTCCAAGACCAGCGAACAACTGTCGCGCGATGCAGAGCTGGCCTACAACCCGATGTCGGTTGCCGATGCCGACAAGCTGACCCCTAACTTCTCGTGGACCAAGTTCTTCGAATCGCAAGGCGTGGCGACTGACGGCAAGTTCTCGTTGGCCATTCCGGCGTTCCACGAGGAAATCAGCAAGATGCTGGCCGACACTGCGCCGGCCACCTGGCGCAGCTACCTGCGCTTCCATACCGTCGATGGCGCTGCACCGTACCTGAGCGACGCCTTCGTCAACGAGAACTTCGATTTCTACAACAAGGCCCTGCGCGGGCAAAAGGAAATCAAGCAGCGCTGGAAGCGCGTGCTCGGCACGATCGAAAACCAGGCCGGCGAAGCCTTCGGCCAGATGTACGTGAAGGTCGCCTTCCCGGCCGAGTCCAAGGCCAAGATGGAAACTCTGGTCGGCAACCTGCGCACTGCCCTGAAGGCACGCATCGAGAATCTTTCATGGATGAGCGCCGAGACCAAGCAGAAGGCCATCGCCAAGTGGGAAACCTTCACCCCGAAGATCGGCTATCCGGACAAGTGGCGTGAATGGAATGGTTTGGCCACCAGCCGCGACAGCTATATCGGCAACGTCATCGCCGCCACCGAGTTCAACTACAAGTGGAACCTGGGCAAGGTCGGCAAGCCGGTGGACAAGAGCGAATGGGGCATGAGCCCGCAGACGGTCAACGCCTACTACAACCCGCAGCAGAACGAGATCGTGTTCCCGGCCGCGATCCTGCAGCCGCCGTTCTTCGACGCCAATGCTCCGGATGAAGCCAACTATGGCGGTATCGGCGCGGTGATCGGCCACGAGATGACCCACGGCTACGACGACCAGGGCGCGCGCTTCGGTCCGACCGGCAATTTCGAGGAATGGTGGACGGCAGCCGACAAGAAGGCCTTCGAGGCCGGGACCGGCAAGCTGATCGACCAGTTCAACGCGTACGACGCCGCCGGCACCAAGGTCAACGGCAAGCTGACCCTGGGCGAGAACATCGCCGACCTGGGCGGCCTCAATACTGCCTATGACGCGATGAAGAAAGCGACCGATGGCCAGCCTGATCCGAAGACCGACGGCCTGACCCGCGACCAGCGCTTCTTCCTCA
>JBDTPP010000085.1:0-12778 GCA_039932615.1 Pseudoxanthomonas sp. | reverse complement strand
GAGCAGAGGGCGGCTCTTGAGCCGCCGTCATGTAGGCGGCAGGGTCGATGCAACCAGCCTCACCCATGACAGGCGCGCACCGATCCACGGGCGAGGAGCTGGCGGCATGTACGCGCGCGCAGCAGAGCTGTCTTAGTCACGGAAGCGGGCAGCCTGGATACGCCGCTCAGTTGGGCAGGGACTGCGTACCGGTCAGCACGGGGTAGGGATTGATCGCCGTGCCTTCCCACCAGCGGCGTTCGGGCCCCAGCAGAAAAATCGCGAAATGCAGGTGTGGCGCGTCGGGGCTGGCATTGCCGGTGCTGCCGACGTAGCCGATCACCTGGCCACGTCGGATCGCCTGGCCCTGGGCCAGGCCATCGGCGTAGCGCTGCAGGTGCGCGTAGTAATACGCGTACTGGGTGCCCGGCGCGAACTGGTAGATCGTCAGGCCACCGCGGTCGCTGGTGAACAGTTTCTCCACGGTGCCATCGACCACAGCAAGCACCGGCGTGCCTGCCGCCGCCATGATGTCGATTGCATCGTGAGACCTGCCTTCGCTGCGCGCCTGGGTGAACGTATCCAGCAGTTGCTCGGTATTGACTCCCTGCACAGGCAGCAGCAACGCGCTGGCGGTCACTGGCGGCGTGACGATTGCAACGGGAGAACGTGGGCGAACTTCTGCCGGTGGCGCAGGCATCACCGGCGCTTGCCCGCTGGCCGCGCCCGTCTGTGGCGCGGGTGCGCTGTCAGCCGTAACAGGACCTTCCAGAACCGTCACCGAAGGCGTCGGGTTGATCGCTACCAGCGGCGCCGCGGCCAGCCAGCGATAGCACAACGCCCCCAGCACCATCCCCAGCACCAGCACCAGCAGCCACTTCATGCGCTCATTCCTGCAAGGTCACTGGCACGGGCGTCGACACCGCGGTGGCCAGCGCCTGTGCATCCCAGTTGGTCAAGCGGATGCAGCCGTGCGACTGGCTCTTGCCGATCGTGCGCGGCTCGGACGTGCCGTGGATTCCGTAGTGCGGCTTGGACAGGTCAATCCACACGGCGCCGACAGGATTGTTGGGCCCGGCCGCCAGCTTGGCCTTGCTGTGCGCGGGGTCCGCATCCCAGAACAACGCGGGGTTGTAGTTGAACGTGGGCGCGGTGGCCACGGCCTGCGTTCGCCACTCACCCAGCGGCAACGGATCATGCTCGCTGCCGGTGGTTGCCGGGAACTGGGCCAGCACCTTGCCTTCCGCATCAAGCACCGAGAGCGTGGAATCGCTCTTGTCGACCACCAGCCTGGCGGCACTCGGCAACGCCGGCAATCCCTGCACGTTGGGTATCTTCAACACCGTCCCGGGCTTGTCCCATCGTGCTTGCGCATTGAGCTTCTTCAGCAGCGCAGGACTGGAATGGAAGCGCTCGCCCAGGGCTTCCAGAAGATTGGTGAAGCCCAGCGCCGGCAACTTGGACTGTTCCATCATGCCGGCGGGGATCTGCATGTAAGGGCCTTCCACGTCGGCGGCGGTCAGCGTGTATTCGCCCAGCTCCGGCGCCGCATCGGTGTTCAACGAGGCCCAGGTGGCGTCATCCAGCTTGCCGGTGGCTTCGAGCCCGCGGCTGGACTGGAAACCCTTGACCGCGCGGCGCTGGTTGGAGCCCGCCAGTCCGTCGATCTCGCCCGGCGAAAAGCGGGCGCGATCAAGCAGCACCTGTGCCCGCAGGTTGGAATTGGCGTCGGAGGCCATGGGCTTGGGCTCGACCGCCGGCGTATCGAAAGCAGCAAGCAGCAAGCTGGCAAGGATCAGATGTTGCGCATTGCGCATGAGTCAGTTCTCCATAGGGATGCAACCCCCACCATGCCGACTGGGGTGGAAATCCATGTGAAGCACGACGCGAGGCGTTGCGCAGCGCAGTGCGACATCGCGCCCGCAGTGCGCGATCAGTCGGGAATCTGCGCTTCCACCAGTTTGCCCAGCAGCACCAGCGATTCCTGCCAACCCAGATAACAATGTTCGACCGGGATGAGATGGGGGATGCCTTCCTGCAGCACGTTCAACTCGGTGCCGCACGAGACCGGCATCAGGGTGATCGTGGTCTGCATCCCGCCGGGCAGGTTGGGGTCGTCGAAGCGGTCGGTGTAGCGGAGGCGTTCGTTTTCCACCAGTTCCACGTAGGTGCCGCCAAAGGCATGGCTATTGCCGGTTGAAAAATTGGTGAACGACATCCTGTAGCTGCCGCCCACCCGCGCATCCAGGTGTTCGACCTTGCCGGTGTAGCCATTGGGCGGCAGCCACTTGGCCATGGCATCGGCATCAAGGAAGGCGCGATAGATGCGCTCCGGCGGGGCGCGCAGGACGCGATGCAATGTGACGGCGTTGGTAGGCATGGTCGATCTCGCAGGCAGGGACTTTCCCGATGACTGTACGACGATTGCCGGGGCGCGAAATCGACAGGCTTTCGCGCCCCATACGGGTCAGGATCAGCGGTTGATCACTTCCCGGTGCATGGGCGCCAGCACCGCCAGCAGCTTGTTCTGCGAGGAGAACGGAATCTTCCTGCGGTTCATCGCCACCTGCAGGTCTTCGACCAGTGCGTTGAAGTCGGCGCGGTCGATGCCCAGCGCGACGTGGGTGGCTTTCATGTCGCGACCGGTATAGGTGCAGCCGCCATCGAGGATGGCGCAGAACTGCTCGGCCAGCTGGCGCTTGATCCGCGGCTGGTCGGTGTTTTCGAAGAAGGGCCGGGTGCGCGGGTCCTGCAGCATGACCTGCATGAAATCCTCCATCAGCGCGGTCATCCCGGGCATGCCTCCAAAATCGACGAACACCGCGGACAGGTCGGCATGCACCGCGGCCGGGTCCGGCACGCCGGGTTCGCGCACCGCGGTGGGAACAGTCAGCTCGGCAGGCGCGTCGGCACCCATTTGCTGCGCACTCAAGGACAGCGGTGACAGGGAAAGCAGCGAGGCGATGGTGAGGCTGAGCAGGTACTGGTTCATGGTGTGTCTCCGTTGGAGGAATTCAGAAGCCGACCTGCAGCGAGGCGTAAACACCATGCTGGTTGTCGCGGATCACGATGTTGCCCAGGTCCACGTAGGCGACGGTCAGCGACACGTTCTTGATCGGTGCCCAGGCGACGAACACATCGAAGGCATCGTCTTCGGCGGCGATGTTGAGGTTGTCCGGTTTGGTCCGGTATTCGGCGCCGATGGCGAGGTTGCGGGTCAGCAGGTAAGCCGCGGAGGCCTCGAAGTGCGCGCGGTAGCCATCGTGTTTGTCGCCGCCGAACCCGAGGATGCCGAACTGGTTGGCTTCGGTGAAACGCACGGTGGCGTTGAGCAGCAGGTTCCGGTCCAGGTAAAGTTTGGTCGCGCTGATGTAGAAGTCGGTGCCCTTGTCGTCCTTGGCCCCGATGGCCGCCAGCAGCGCGCCTTCCTGGTTGCGCTTGTACTGCACGCCCGCCGATACCTGCGGGATCCAGCTGTCCTGCTCCAGCACCGCGTCGCCGAGCAGCTTCACCTTCACCCCGAACGTGTCCTGCTTGATGGTGAAGCCACGGCCCAGGCCGAGCAGCGCGCCGACTTGCTGGGTATCGAATTCCTGCCGCGACACGCTCAGCTCCACGCGGTCGTAAAGCCCGACCAGCGCGCCGTAGCTGTCCAGGCTGTAATCGCCCAGCTCGATGCGGGTGAAGTAGGCGTTGCCGCCGATCTGGTCACGCGTGCCGTAGCCGCCGATCACTGCCCACGGAGTCAGGCCGCCGCCGGCCGAGCCTTCGACCTGGCTGACGCCACCGGTCAGCAGCAGCTTTCCGCTGCTGCCGGTGGGTTGTTCCAGCGGCGCTTCCTGTTCGCTGTTGAGCGCCGAAGCGTCCTGGGCTTGCGCGTTGGCGACCGCTGCCGCACAGGCAACTACCAGCAGGGCGCGACCGATCGTGGAGCGGTGTGCGTGGTGTGATTGCTTCATTGCGGGCTCTCCCCCTTGGAGGTGGTGTCTGGTTGGACCGGGAATCCTTCGTTCGACTCGCCGCGCAGTCGCGCCATGAGGCGATTGAAGGCAAGGGCCACTGGCGCAAGCAGCCCCGATTTCTGTGTCGTCTGCAGGTGGAAGTCGCCGGTCTGCGCGGCGCGTTCGATGATCCTGGCCAGGTCATCTATTTCCTGGCGCGTGGTCAGGCGGCTGTAGCGCACGAACACCAGGCCCATGCACAGGAACAGGGCCAGCGCGCAAAGCATGGGCAGGCCGACTTCGACCCAGGAGCTCACCCCGAAGCGGGTTGGCACCAGGGCGGTGGCGCGCACCAGGCCGGAGCCGAACAGCGGCGCGGAATATCCGCGATAGACGGTGCCGTCCAGTTGCGCCGTGTAGTCGCCTTCATCCGCGGCGGGCAGCCTGGACATGCGTGCCAACAGCTCCGTGGTTTGTGCGGGCGGCAGGGTCGACGCCGCGATTTCGGGACCCTTGGCGGTGTTGGCGTACAGGGCGATCTGGGTGCCGGCCGTCTGCGACAGCAGCTTGGCCAATTCCTGGTCCACCGGCATGCCGGCCAGCAGGAAGCCGGCGTCCGATCCGTACCGGCTGAGCGGCAGGATGCTGACGTAGAAGAGGCGATGCTCGTTGAACCAGATGCCGTGCGTGGTCGCGTTGGTGGTCACCGCATCGGTGAACAGCGGTTCGCGGGCAAAGTCGATGCGCTCGGAAATTCCATCGCGCGAAGCGACCAGTTGGCCCTGGCCGTTGATCACCGCGGCGATGGTCAGGCCGAGTTGCGCCCTGCGTTCTTCCAGCAGGTCCAGGATCGAGGCGTTGTCGACCACGGTGCCCGGCAGGATCCCGCCCATCGCCTGGGAGACATAGCCGATGAAGGCCTGGTTGCCGGCGATCAATTCGGCGCGTGTGTCCAGGTCCTTGCCCAACTGCTGCTCGGCCAGACGCTGCACCGAACGCGCGGTTTCCAGGCGATAGTCGGCCAAGCGGTTCTGCAGGCGGACCTGTTGCCAAAACAACAGGCCGGTGGCGGCGAGCAGGGTCAGGGCCAGCAGCGCGATCCAGCGCTTCCTGCCCGGTTGGCGGAAATCGATCATCGCCATGTCCCTAGGGCCCCATCAGCATGTGCGCATCGATGCGCGGCTTGCTGGCGGTCAACTGCTTGAGGATCGGCGCGCTGGTGCCGATGGTGACTGCCTGGGTTACGGCGTTCGAGCGCGGATGCCAGAACACCAGCGTGCCCTTGCCAGAAGGCAGTCCGCTCAGCTGGAAGCTTCCGTCCTTGCCCGGGCGCGCGTAGTACGGCGTGGACAGGACCACGATGTTGGCGCGCATGTTGTGGTGGACATTGCAGTTGACGATCACCAGGCCCGGCGTGCGCACCACGGTCTTCTTGATCTCGCCCGGACCATAGGTACCCAACTCGAATTCCGAACCGGGAGTGCGCGAATAGACGTTGTGCAGGATGCTGTCCTTGTTCGGGAAAGCGATGGTGCTGCCGACGGGAACCACCAGGAGGTTGGGAAGGAAGCCCTTGCTTTGCGTGGTGATGCTGAAGTAGCCGGGTTTGGGTTTCGGCGCTCCACCCTGCGGCAGGTAGTACACCAGGCCATCGGCGACTTCCCCGGCGGCGATCTTCTGGCCGTTTCCGGCGACCAGTTGCAGCCTTCCCTCCAGCATGGCCAGTGCGGGCGCTGCGACAGCTAGCGGTGCGGGCGCGATAGCCGGCCTGGCGGTCTTCGGGGCCGCAACAACCGGAGCAGGTCGCTTGCGGGCCGGAGGCGCCGGAGCCGGCGCGGCGATCCTGGGCGTCACGGGAGCGGGCGCCGCGGAAGCTGTCGGGGCGGGCATCTGCTGTTCGAGGGTAGATGGCGGCATGGCTTCAGGGGCGGCGGGTTCTATCATCGGAACACTGGGAGGCGCCGGTAGGGCCAGCGCCTGCACCGACTCGGTCCTGGTCATGGTTGACGCTGCATTGCCCTGCTTAGGTGCGGGCGTGCTGACACAGGCGGCCAGCAAGGCGGCTCCGGCCAGCGCCGACAGACGTAGTTTCATCTCAAGACCCCTTGGTATCTGCTGCAAGCCGGGCGCCAGCCACCGTTGCGGTGGCGGGACGTGACCGTTCGGGGTGCATCCCCATTCCCGCCGACCTATACGGCGTTAGCTGGCATGCGGATGCAGTCGGGCCGGGATACCAGGCCGACCCCGTGCCGGGGCCGAGGTGGGCGACGCGGGGAATGCCGGGATTGCGCCGTTCTCGCCAGGCCCGAAAAGCGTGCGCTGCCTCACGGTCCCGGCGTCAGGGAGGATGAAATCGAATGCGGCCGGATCGAAGAATGGCAAGCTGTGAAGGTAACGCCGCCACCCGGACACGCAATGCGTTGGGGTCCCGGACCTGCGGCACGCACTGGGGAGTGTGATGGACACGATCATCGGGATACCGATTGCCGGCACGGTGTGCGGCTGATGCGCCTTGCCTTGTTCGCGATCGCGCTGGCAGGCGCCGCGCCCGCGTGTGCGCAAACCATCAACGACACGACCGACCGGATCAGCGGCGAGCGCACGATTGATTACACCGCCGATGGCAACCGGGATACGAGCCGGCCGGTGGTTACCTTCAATGCGAGCGTCAGCGGCGACACGTCCGCAAACAGGATCAGCCTGGTCTTCGCTTCCGGCAGTGGTGAAGCGGGCATTCCGCGGGCGCGGTTTGCGTCGTGCCACGGCATCGACTGGATCGTCGATGGCCAGCCATTGGTGGCAGCGTCGGCTTCGCATCGCGCGCGCGTATTCGACGGGGAGCTGATCGAAATGATCGACCAGGACGTCTCCGCGTCGTGGGTGGCGGCAATCGCTGCCGCGCGCAACGTGCGCTACCGCGTGTGCCGCGATGACTACTCGTTGACGACCAGTGACATCAATGCCTTTGGCAGGATCGCGGCCAAGCTGAAAAGCGTGGCGCTGTCATCCACTGCACCATCGGCGCGCGCGCCTGAAACGCCGCGGGCTCCCCAAGTCGAATACCAGGGCATGAGTTGGCGGCCCAAGCACCAGGACATGGCGTTTCCGTCGAAGAATTGAGTGAGACGCGTGCCCTGGCGCGTGGCGCGCGCACGCAAGGATCCGCGTATGGGCGTTGTCCGACCCATCCTGAAGTTGAAAGGCATACCTGGTACCGACGTGTACTCCGGCACTGGGTCGCAGGCACAGATGCGCGGCTCGTGCAACCTTCAGGAGTCCTGCGTTTGACCCAGGCGATTGATCTCGGCGTTCTCGATCACGGCGGGGGGGTCGTCCTGTCGCAGCAATGCCAGCATGGCCCGGCCCACGCGCTGCGTGGTGGTCATCACTTGTGGCAACAAACGCACGCCCAGGCCCATGAACGGACCTGTCAACGCATACATCGCGGCCATCGCCGGATGTGGCGACCGCACGCCTGCCACCGGCTGGATGCCGCCAGCGCGCAGCATCACCGTTCGCAGCGGCAGGGCGGCCAGCGCGCGTTCGGTTTCGCCCTTGATCCGCATCTGCATCAGCCGACTTGCGGGGTCCGAATGCGCACCGGATACATAAAGGAAGCTGATGTCCGGATTCAACCGCCCCAGGGTCTGTGCGACATGGGTGGTGAGTTCCAGTGTCACGTGGCGGTACTCGGCCTCCCGCGTGCCCAGCGGCGCAGCGCCGGCACAATACAGGCAGGCATCGAACGGGTGAAGGTGCTCCTCTATCGGACCAAGTTTTGAGAAGTCCGCGCATAGGAGTTCGGAGAGCTTGGCATGGGACTGGCCGCTCGCATGGCGGCCCAAGGCCACGACCTGGGTCACGGCCGGGTCGCGCAGGCATTCCTGCAGTACGCCCTGGCCAACCAGCCCGTTGGCGCCAGTGATGAGAATGCGCATGTTGGCGTTGATCCGCTGGGTAAAGCCCGACTCTAGCGCCGGGGCCGTGAAGGTCGTCGTGATCGCGCTGGAAACCGGTTGTGCGAAACAACGGCGATCGGAAACCCGGGCGCAAATGCAGGCACTGACCGCAGACGATTGATCCACTTGGCCTATAGTCCTGCGCATCCATGACGCGACGCAGGGCAGGCAACGTCCCACCCACCACATCCTGGAGAGAGCGACATGAGCAAACGTTTCGACGCCATCATCATTGGCGCAGGACAGGCCGGGCCGCCGCTGGCGGGGCGCCTGACTTCGGCAGGCCAGAGCGTCGCCCTGGTGGAGCGCAAGCTGTTTGGCGGCACCTGCGTCAACACCGGCTGCATGCCGACCAAGACCCTGGTCGCCAGCGCGCGCGCCGCGCACGTGGCCCGGCGCGCGGCCGATTTCGGTGTTGTCATCGACTGCCCGGTGCGGATCGACATGAAGAAGGTGAAGTCACGTGCGGACACCGTGATTGCCAATGCGCGCCAGGGGGTGCGCAAGTGGCTGGATGGCATGGACGGCTGCACGGTAATCGAGGGGCAGGCGCGATTCGAGGCGCCGGGGTGCGTGCGGGTGGGCGATGAGCGGCTGGACTCGGAGCAGGTGTTCATCAACGTCGGTGGCCGCGCCAGCGTGCCGCCGCTGCCCGGACTGGACGGCATCCCGTTCCTGACCAACACCAGCATCCTGGCGCTGGAAGCAGTGCCGACCCACCTGGTGGTGATTGGCGGCAGCTACATCGGCCTGGAATACGCGCAGATGCATCGCCGTTTCGGCGCTGGCGTAACCGTGCTGGAGAAGGGTCCGCGGCTGATCGCGCGCGAGGACCAGGACGTGTCGGCGGCGGTGCGCGAGATCATGCAGGGCGAGGGCATCCGCATCGTCACCGGTTTCGACAAGATCCATTTTGCGCTCGACGGCGATGCCATCGTGGTGTCGATCGATGGCGAAAGCATTGCCTGCAGCCACGTGCTGGTGGCGACGGGACGCGTGCCCAATACCGGTGACCTGGGCCTGGACCTGGCAGGCGTGACCACCGACGCGCGCGGCTACATCAGTGTCGACGAGCAACTGCGCACCAACGTGCCGGGTATCTGGGCCCTGGGCGACTGCAATGGCCGCGGGGCATTCACCCATACCGCGTACAACGACTTCGAAATCGTCGCCGCCAACCTGCTGGATGGCGAATCGCACAAGCTCGGCGAGCGTGTGCCGTGCTATGCGCTGTACACCGATCCGCCGCTTGGACGTGCGGGCATCACCGAACACGAGGCGCGTGCCAGTGGCCGCCGGGTGCGGGTCGGCAAGCGCCCGATGACGCGGGTGGGACGCGCGGTGGAGAAGGACGAGACCCAGGGGTTCATGAAGGTAGTGGTGGATGCGGACAGCGACCAGATCCTCGGCGCGGCGATCCTGGGCATTGGCGGGGACGAGGCCATCCACGGACTGGTCGACATGATGAGCGTCGGCGCCACGGCCACGCGCATGCGCCAGGTGATGCCGATCCATCCCACCGTATCGGAGCTGATTCCCACGATGCTTTCGGAGATCGGTCCGGCAGAAGGCAGCGAACCCGAACCAGCACGCCGGTGAACCTGCTATCCGCGACTGCCGCGGGCTGCGGTCCTGGCGACGGCGCGCGGGCGGGCATGGGCTGCCTGCACTAAGATTCCCGCATCCAGCTTCCATGCAGGTCGCCGATGCACCTCTCCAGTCTCCATCTGTACCCGGTCAAGTCATGCGCTCCGCTGGCAGCGCAATCGGCCGTGGTCGAAGCGCGCGGCCTGCGTGATGACCGGCGCTGGATGCTGGTCGATGCAGACGGACGCTTCATCACCGGGCGCGAGTTGCCACGCTTGACCTTGCTGCGGGCGCAGCCCAACGCTCATGGGCTATCTCTGGATGCGCCGGGGATGCCGAACTTGCAGGTGCCGTTTCCGCAAGCCGGCACGACCGTGCCGGTATTGGTTTGGAAGAGCGAAGTCGCCGCACTTGCTGCCGGCGTGCAAGCCGATGCCTGGATCAGCGAATTCCTGCAGCAACCGGCGCGCCTGGTGCACATGGATGCGGGCGTAGTCCGGCCAATGACTTCCGCGCATGCCCTGCCGGGTGATGAGGTGAGTTTCGCAGACGGCTTCCCGTTGCTGTTGATCACGCAGGCGGCGTTCGATGGATTGAACGTGCGACTGGCGAGGCCGGTATCGATGCTCCAGTTCCGTCCCAACCTGGTGATCGACGACGCGCCGGCGCATGCCGAGGACAGCTGGAAGCGCATCCGCATCGGCAAGCTTGAATTCGACGTGGCCAAGACCTGCATCCGCTGCGTATTCACCACGGTCGATCCGGCGCGCGGTGAACGCGACCCGGGTGGCGAGCCCTTGCGCACCCTGATTGGCTATCGCCGCGGCCCCGATGGCGTGGCCTTCGGCCAGAACCTGATCCCGCGCTCGCTGGGCACGCTGCGGCTTGGCGACACGGTGGAAGTACTGGCCTGAGCGGTTGTCGATTTCGCCGCTTCCCGTTCGTCGCACCGTGGAAGCCCACCCGTGGGTGCTTCTCCCTTCAACTTTCCGGGATCCGCCATGAACATCCAACCTTATCTCTTCTACGACGGCCGCTGCGAAGAGGCAATCGCCTTGTATCGCACGGCGCTGGGCGCAGAAACAGTGATGCTGCTTCGCTACGGGGATGGTCCGCAAGGCAGCGCGCAATGTCCCGACGGCTCGACCCCGCCTGCGGACAAGGTCATGCATGCCTGCCTGCAGATTGGCGGGTCGCAGCTGTTGCTCTCGGATGGTTTCAGCGCAGGCAAGCCGGAGTTCAAGGGCTTCGGCCTGTCGCTGGCGGCGGCCGACGAAGCGGAGGCCAGGCGCCTGTTCCATGCGCTGGCAGAAGGCGGACAGGTCCAGCAGCCCTTGCAGGCAACTTTCTTCTCCCCCAGCTTTGGCATGGTCGCCGATCGTTTCGGTGTCGTCTGGATGGTCATGGTGCCACAGGCGGGCGCATGACCTGGCCGAACTGCGAATGCAGAAGTTTCCTCAAGTCGCGGCCCGCTTCCTGAAAAGGGCGGAAACGTGATCAGCGCGTGGCAACAGCGGGTTGGAGCGATAGTAGAATTTGGATGTTCCCCCAGGAACCACGAGAAAAACTTGAACTTCAATCCGATGCGTCGCTCGCTGTTGTTGGCCGGTGTTTACATCGCGGCCTTGACGTCTTTGGGCAATGCGTTGGCAAAGTCTGCCCGCGTTACCGAAGTACGCGATCGGTTGCAGGCGCTCGAACGCCGTCATGGGGGCCGCTTGGGCGTTTCCATTCTGGACACGGCCAGCGGCCAGCAATTCGGTCATCGCGCTGATGAGCGCTTCCCGATGTGCAGCACGTTCAAGTTTCTCGCGGCGGCACAAGTGCTGGCCCGTGTGGATCGCGGCCAGGAACAACTGCAGCGACGGATCATCTACGCCAGCAAGGATCTCGTAGCGTATTCGCCGATGACCGAAAAGCATGCCGGCGCGCCGGGCATGACCCTGGCCGGACTGTGTCACGCCGCGATCACGCTCAGCGACAACACTGCCGGGAATTTGCTGCTGGACAGTTTCGGCGGACCTGTGGGCTTGACTGCCTTCGCGCGCAGCCTGGGCGATACCGTTACCCGGCTGGATCGGCGCGAAACCGAACTCAACGAAGCCATCCCCGGCGATCCGCGCGACACCACCACGCCCGCGGTTATGCTCGACGACATGCGTAGGTTGCTGCTTGAAGATGTATTGTCAACGGCGTCGCGCAAACAGCTCACTGACTGGCTGCTGGCCAATACCACCGGTGGTTCGCGCCTGCGTGCCGGATTGCCTCAGGATTGGCGCGTCGGCGACAAGACCGGAACCAGCGACAACGGCGCCAGCAACGACATCGCCATCGTCTGGCCACTGGACCATGCGCCGCTGCTGGTCACGGCTTATTACGCGGAGTCCCCAGTGGCACAGGAAACGCGCAATGCGGTATTGGCCGAGGTGGGGAAGATCGCGACCGGGCTGGTCCCCCAGTCCTGATCGCGCGGTACCCATCGGAGGCTGATTGCTGACTCCCGCGGCATTCCCCTGCTGTAGTCTTTGCGCCTGAAATCAAATCGGGGGAACGGATGATGCGTATTGGAATGCGTCCTGCTATGCGTATCGCGTTGCTGGGCATGATGCTGGCGCAACCGACGATGGCTGCGTCCGCCAGCGGTGCTGGCGCAGAGCGGAGCCAGTGTCCGGCGGCGGTTCGTGTCGCGCCCGCATATCCGGCGGACATGCTGGCGCGCGGGCAGGGCGGTACCGTGCTGCTTGAAGCGGTCGTGGACGACTGCGGGCGTGTACTGCGGACGGTAGTGAAGACCGGCAGCGGCTTTCCTTCGCTGGACCAGTCCGCCCAGGCTGCGGTGCTTCAATGGATTGTCGACGTTGCCGATCGGGTGGGCACAGTGGATCGACACCTGGAAATACCGGTGGACTTCGCCATGGAACCCGCGAAGCAGCTGCGCTATGGCGATCCGGATTGGCCTTCCAGCCACAAGCGGCCACGTTACATCGTGGAGGCGCTTGAGGGCTTCGATTCCCCGGCGCAGGTGCTCAAGACCTACCATTTCTCACCGGAGAGGATGATCACCGCGCCCTATCCTGGTGTGCGCAACATCCTGTTCCGCCAAAGCGGCAACGATCCGGTCGAATACTGGCTTTTCATTTATCGCAAACGCGACCCCACCGTAGCCGTGCGTTATCGGCTGACCACGGTAAATGGCGAACCGGTGGTGCGCATGGCGTTCCTGTGCGACCACGCGCCGAAGACGTGCGCCCGTGACCTGAAGTCCTTGAAGAAGGGGTTGCCTTTCGCCCGGGCCAGGTAAGCGGTTACCTA
>JBDTPP010000084.1:0-12797 GCA_039932615.1 Pseudoxanthomonas sp. | reverse complement strand
CCGAGCGTGGTGTCCACCACGTTCAACGCTTGTTGGCACCAGCTGCAACCCAACTCACTGTAGGCGCGCCCGCGATGGCTGGCGAGCCACCTCGCCTGTGCCAATGCCTTTTCGTCATCGCCGACAGCGTTGTAGGCGTCAAGCAGTGCCGGGTGGGCCTGGAAAGGTTCACTGCCATCGATCAAAGCCTCAAGCCGGGTGATGGCTTCTCTGGTTTTTCCTGTCATCCGCAGGTCGTTTGCTTCCAGGACGGCATACAGCGCGTTTACTTGCGGCATTCCCAACAAATCGCGCCTGTCATGCAGCTTCTGCATGATCTGGCGGGGCAGATTCCCATCACCCATGCGCTGGGCTAGGATTCCAGCAGATATGGCGAGGTATGTGTCATCTATTGCATCCGCAGTGACTTTCGATGCAAGAGCAGCGGTCATCGACTCATCGGCGGCCTTGTTCAGAGTGCCTAGCGACGCCTTACTCGCTCCTTGCATCCACTCAACGACGGCCAGCGGATACATGGCCTGCCTTGCCCGCGCGGTCTTGGGGCTGACGTGCAGTTTCAGTCCATCGGCTCGACTGCGGGCGTCCTTCCAAAGACCCTGATCCAGGCTGATGCTGACCGGGTCGAAAGAAATATTGGCAGCCTGAGCCATTTGCCTCCAGGTCTTTTCAGCCAACGCAAACTGACCCTGGGCTGCATAGGTATCGGCGAGCCGCATGGTGGCCGATGTTCCCTTGTTCGCCCCCGCTTTCAAAAAAGCCTGTCGAGCCTCGTCGAATCGCTCCAGGCCGAGCGTCAGGCGCCCGACCAGGTCCCAGGAAATCGCTTCGAAATCACTCATGGGCGAGGTCGCCCGCTTTGCGAAAGGAAGCGCCTCCTCAAAATGATTGCGCGTATACAGCGAATAACCAACATTGGCCGACGCTCCGAAAGAAT
The DNA here is from genome assembly GCA_039932615.1 of Pseudoxanthomonas sp. Lineage (GTDB taxonomy): Bacteria > Pseudomonadota > Gammaproteobacteria > Xanthomonadales > Xanthomonadaceae > Pseudoxanthomonas_A. Next base: position 11,863 of record JBDTPP010000084.1, on the reverse strand, counting down.
CGGGATACATGCTTGCCATCTGCCGCCATTTTTCCAATGCCTGTCCCGGACTATCGACTTCGGCAATCCATGCTTCCAGATACATCTGGTCCCGGGGCGGCAGGCTTTCGCGCAGCGCGCGCGCGCGATGCAAATACTGCACGCCTCCTTCCAGATCATTCAACGCGTTGTGCGCACGTAATTGACCGATATATGCCAACGCGAAGCTGGGATCCAGCTTGGTTGCGCGCATATAAAAATCCCGGGCCTCTTCATAGCGGCTATGGCCGAACGATTTTTGCCCCAACGCATACGCCCGCAACGCATCAAGATTCCTGGTGGTCACCTGCGGCAACGGCTCGGAATCCTTCTCGACCGAAGCCAACGCCTCGCCCAGTTTCCCGCGCAGTATCCCGGTGACCTTGTCGATGGAGTCCAGCGCGGAATCCACGCCCACGCCATCGGCCGATTCGGCATACACCGTGGTCTGCGTATTCGGATCGATGACCTCGGCACTGAACCGCACGCGCCCCCCCACTTCCGACACGGTCGGCAGGATGACCGCACGTGCGCCGTCGCGCAGCGCAATCTCCGAAGCGACGCCGCGGTCCAGCACCGTGTCCGGCTGGCGCTGCATACGTGCCAGGGTGTCGCGCGCCTTCATGTCGCTCAGCAGGTTGACGTAGCGCGACTGCTCCAGGCTGATGCGGAAGGCCTGCGCCAGCGAATCGTCCAGCACCTTCTCGCCGGTCAGGTTGCGCAGGTCGCCGACCACGACCCAGTCGCGCTCGGCGAAGGCGATGGCCGGTTGCGGCTTGCCCAGGAACCACGCGCCGATGCCCAGGCCCGCCAGCAGCACCACTTCCGCCGCCAGCGCCGCCGGTCGCCGCCATAGCGGGATGTCGCGCCAGGCCTTGGGGTTGTTGCCTGGTGCGCGCAACGGCGCAAGGCCGACTTCGCCCACCTCGAAGATTTCCTGCGCTTGCGGCACGCCCTTGAAGCGCCAGCGCCCGTAGGATTTCCATAACAGGTTGGTGCCGCGTTCGCCCAGCTCGCGCGAGGCACGGTGGGTCAGCGGTTCGGCCACCGACGAAAGCAGGATCTGCCCGGGCCGGGCCAGGGTCATCAGGCGCGCGGCCATCGGCTTGGCCAGGCCTTCCACTTCCAGTGGCTTGGCCCCCACTTGCACCGCTGCATCACTGTTCTTCCAGGTCAGCACTTCACCCACGTGCAGGCCGGCGCGCGCCAGCAGTTCCACGTTGCGGGCCTTGCCCAGGTCGCGCAGGCCGCGGGTGTAATCCAGGGCGAAACCGAGGCCGTCCACTGGACGTTCGAACAGCAGCAGCAGGCCATCGGAACGATCAATCAGGCGTCCACGCCATTGCTGCTGCAGCTTCAACACCAACCGGTCGTGTTCGCGGAACAGTTCGGAAGCCGGTGTATCACCCAGGCGTTCAACCAGGCCGGTTGAATCCACCAGGTCGGTCAGCAACAAGGTGCGCAACTGCGGACCTTCCGAAGGGGTGCGGAAGAAATCGTTCATCCCGGTCGCCTCCTGCGACTCAGTCTTGCCACTCGACGCGATTGCCGCCGACGCTCTTGGCCCGGTACAGGGCCTGGTCCGCCTGCGCGTACCAGTCATTCCATTCGCGCGACGGATCGACCAGGCAGGCACCGACGCTGAGTGTGGTGATCAGCGGCGGCGTCGGTTGCATCTGCTGTAGTGCCAGCGCTGTACTGACTACGAAATCGGCATACCGCAGCATCTCGTCGCGGCTGTGTGCCTTGAGCAGCAGGCAGAATTCATCGCCGCCCAGACGGCAGGCGAAATCCTGCGAACCGGCCAGCGAGCGCAGGATGTTGGCTACGCTTTGCAGCACGCGGTCGCCGAGCAAGTGCCCGTGCAGGTCGTTGACGTCCTTGAAGCGGTCACAGTCGATCAGCAGCAGGCCGTAACCGTGATAGCCGCCGTTGTTGCGGCCCTGCTCCAGGAACAGGGCCAGGCCGCGGCGGTTGTACAGCGCGGTAAGCTCGTCGGTGCGATTGAGCTCCTCGCTTTTGTTGAGCCGGTGCGAGGTAACCCGCAGGCTGTCCAGCGCCGCTTGCAACTCCTGGTTGCGACGGCGCAGGCGGTGGGTCAGGTTCTGTTCGTTGGAAACCACGCGCATGATTGCGCGACGCAGGAAATGCGAGACCAGGCCCGCGTCACGGTCGACCAATACCTGGAACTCGTGGTGCTGCAATTCCAGCAGCACGCCTTCCACCAGGGCGGTCGCGGTCGCGGTCCGCGTGTGGTCGCCGATCAGCAGACCGAGCTCACCGAAGAACTCACGCGGGCCGAGATGCTTTTCGTTGAGGTCTTCGCCAAAATCCAGGGCCACCGCGCCCTGCAGCACCACGTACATGGTGGTGCCCACGGCGCCACGCACGAACAACTTCTCACCCGCGGCGACGGGTCGTGCACGCCCGACCTGGGCGAAGAGCTCACACTCCTCGGCCGACAGCACCGCCGTGGTCGGGTCGTTGAGTAGTTCTGCTGTGGCCGGCTGTCCCGGCGCGAAGCCGGCAAGCAGCACTACGTTCTCCGAATGCATGGCACGCCCCAAATCGCTGAACCGGAGGATAACACCACAACGGGCCTGCAAAAGCGAAGGCCGCAGGCCGGTTTCCCGGACCTGCGGCCTGCGTGTTCCCGTCCGTGGTAACGGGGCTCACGCGGCCTTGTCGCCGTGGAACTGTTCTTCCTCGGTCGAGCCTTTCAGCGCGGTGGTCGAAGACTGGCCCTGCTGGATCGCCTGGGTGACGGCGTCGAAGTAACCGGTGCCAACCTCACGCTGGTGCTTGACTGCGGTGAAGCCACGGTCGGCGGCAGCGAACTCGGCTTCCTGCAATTCCACAAAGGCGCTCATCTGGCGGCGTGCGTAACCGTGGGCCAGGTTGAACATCGAGTAGTTCAGGGCGTGGAAGCCGGCCAGGGTGATGAACTGGAACTTGTAGCCGTACTTGGCGATTTCGGTCTGGAATTTTGCGATCGTGGCGTCGTCCAGGTTCTTCTTCCAGTTGAACGAAGGCGAGCAGTTGTAGGCCAGCAACTTGCCGGGGAACTTCGCGTGGATGGCCTCGGCGAACTTGCGCGCGAACTCCAGGTCCGGCTTGCCGGTTTCGCACCAGACCAGGTCGGCATAGGGCGCATAGGCCAGGCCGCGGCTGATCGCCTGGTCCAGGCCATTGCGGGTCTTGTAGAAGCCTTCGACGGTGCGCTCGCCGGTGACGAAGTCCCTGTCATTGGCGTCGATGTCGCTGGTCAGCAAGTCAGCGGCTTCGGCATCCGTACGCGCGACCAGCAGGGTCGGCACGCCCATGACATCGGCAGCCAGGCGCGCGGCGTTCAATTTCTCGATTGCCTCACGCGTCGGCACCAGCACCTTGCCACCCATGTGCCCGCACTTCTTCACCGCCGCCAGCTGGTCTTCGAAATGCACGCCGGCCGCGCCAGCTTCAATCATCGCCTTCATCAGCTCGAATGCATTCAACACGCCACCGAAACCGGCTTCGGCATCGGCCACGATCGGCTGCAGGTAATCGACACTGTCGTCGCCTTCCGCATGATTGAGCTGGTCGGCGCGCAACAGGGTGTTGTTGATGCGCTTGACCACCGCCGGCACCGAGTCGGCCGGGTACAGGGACTGATCCGGATACATCTGCCCGGCCAGGTTGGCATCTGCGGCGACCTGCCAGCCAGAAAGATAGATGGCCTTGAGTCCGGCCTTGACCTGCTGCATGGCCTGGTTGCCGGTCAGTGCGCCCAGCGCGTTGACGAAATCTTCCTTCTGCAGGTAACCCCACAGCTTTTCCGCGCCCAGCTTGGCGATGGAATGCTCGACGTTTACCGTGCCACGCAGGCGCACCACGTCTGCGGCGGTGTAGTTGCGGGTGATACCGGCCCAGCGCGGGTTGCTGTCCCAGTCGTGTTGGATCTCTTCAGCGGTCGGCAGCTTGCTCATGGTGGTTTCTCTTGTCGTGGATAGGGGAGTGGTCGGGCGGCCGAGGGAGCGGCTTCCAGCCGCGAGCTCTTTTCCTGAGGGCCAGATAAGGAGCTCGCGGCTGGAAGCCGCTCCTACGGGTCAATCGAGGCGTTCGTAGGCGGGCAAGGTCAGGAATTCGGCCAGTTCATCGGCATGGCTCAGCTGGTCGAGCAAGGCAATGGCCTCGCCGATGCGCCCGCCACCGGGAATGGCGGTGGTGTCGCCGAGCCGTGACGGCAAGTTCAGCAGCGCGCGTTCCAGCAGCGCGAAATCAATCAGGGTGCCGTCGGCCAGGTGCAGGTTGTCCGAATGCAGCCACTGCCACAGCTGGGTGCGGGAGATTTCCGCAGTGGCGGCGTCTTCCATCAGCCAATGGATCGGTACGCAACCGTTACCGTCCAGCCACGCGGCCAGGTAGCGCACGCAGACCTCGACGCTGCCTTCGAAGCCGGCCGTGGTGATGGTGCCCAGCGAGGGCTTGATCAGGTCGTCACGGGTGACCTTGACGTCCTCGCGCAGCACGCCGTGCTGGTTGGCCGCGGGCATGTGCTCATCGAAAATGGCGCGCGCAATCGGGATCAACGCCGGATGCGCCACCCAGGTGCCGTCATGGCCTGCGCTGACTTCGCGCAGCTTGTCGGCACGCACGCGGGCCATGGCCTGTTCGTTGGCGGCTTCGTCGCCGCTGATCGGGATCTGCGCGGCCATGCCGCCCATCGCATGCGCACCGCGCTGGTGGCAGGTCTGGATCAACAGTTCCGAGTAAGCCTTCAGGAACGGCTGGGTCATGGTCACCTGTCCGCGTTCGGGCAGCACTTTGTCGCGATGGCGGCGGAAGGTTTTCAGGTACGAGAAGATGTAGTCCCAGCGTCCGCAGTTCAGACCGACTATGCGGCTGCGCAGCGCATGCAGGATCTCGTGCATCTCGAACACCGCCGGCAGCGTCTCGATCAGCACGGTCACTTTCATCTGACCCTGCGGCAGGCCCAGGGTGGCCTCGATGTGCGACAGCGCGGTTTCCCACAGCGTCGCTTCTTCCATCGACTGCAGCTTGGGCAGATAGAAATAAGGACCGCGGTCCTTCGCAGCCAGCAGCTTTGCGTTGTGGAAGGCGAACACGGCCAGGTCGAACAGGCCGCCGGCAATCAGCGTGCCGTCAATGCGCGCGTGCTTCTCGTCCAGATGCCAGCCGCGCGGACGCACGATCAACACCGCCTGTTCCTCGAACGGCTTCAGCGCGTAGTGCTTGCCGGGCACGCCGTTTTCAGCAGCGGGTGCGGTGAACTGCAACGTGCCAGCGACCGCGCCGATCAGCGACTGCTGGCCGGCGATCAGGTTGTCCCAGGTCGGCGAGGTGGAATCCTCGAAGTCGGCCATGAACACCTTGGCCCCCGAGTTCAGCGCATTGATCACCATCTTCGGGTCGACCGGTCCGGTGATCTCGACCCTACGGTCCTGCAATGCCGGCGGCAACGCGGCGACCTTCCAGTCTCCCTCGCGCAGGCTGCGGGTGTCTTCGCGGAAATCCGGCAAGCCACCGGCATCGAAGAAGGCCTGGCGCTCCTTGCGCGCGGCCAGTCGGGCCTGGCGCTGGGGCTCGACCAGGCGATGCAGGGAAACCAGCAATTCCAGGGCCGCCGGGGTGAGTACGGCATCCTGTCCCGGCGCGGTGGCGGTGATCTCAATCGCGGCGGCGGGCCGGGACTGGGCAAACACATCCGATAGGGACTGGGCTGACATGCGGCGACTCCTTGGCGATTGCGGGCTATCAGGGCCAAGGAAAGGCCAATCAAGCCGGGGCACCCACCGTGCCCCTGCGTCACCTATTTGACAACACAGTTTTATCAATGCAATTAATAAGCTCAGCTTATATGGTGCATCGCAATGGCCGACAAACCCGTCGCAACCCCCCGGTTTCCTTACAAATCCGATCGCTTGAAGCCGCTGCGCGCCTTCTGCCAGACGGTGCGATTGGGGTCGGTTTCACGTGCATCGGAGGCGCTTTACGTCAGCCAGCCGGCCATTACCCTGCAATTGCAGGCCCTGGAACGCGACCTGGGGGTGGGCTTGTTTGAACGCAACGGACGCCGCCTGGCCCCGACCCGCGAAGGCCAGTTGTTATACGAGCTGGCCCAGCCGCTGGTCGAAAGCCTGGATGGGCTGGAAGGCAGCTTTCGCGAAAAGGTCCGCGGCCTGGATGCCGGCGAGCTCAACATCGCCGCCAACAGCTCCACCATCCTGTACCTGCTGCCGAAGATCGTGGAGCACTTCCGCGCCCAGCACCCGGACGTGCGCCTGACCCTGCACAACGCGGTCAGCGCGGACGGCACCGATCTATTGCGCTCCGATGCGGTGGACCTGGCGGTGGGCTCCATGCTGGATGTGCCAGCCGACCTGAGCTATGCGCCGGTCTACCGTTTCGAGCCGCTGCTGATCGCCCCACCGGAGCATCCGCTGATCAAGCAACGCACCCTGAAACTGGAAGACCTGTCGCCGTACGGACTGATCCTGCCGCCCAGGCGCGTGGTGACCTATCGCCTGGTTGACCTGGTGTTCCAGCAGAACCGCGTGCCTTATACCGTTGCCCTGGAAGTCGGCGGCTGGGAAGTGATCAAGCAATACGTGGCCATGGGCATGGGCATCTCGATCATCACCTCGATCTGCCTGACCGACGCCGACCGCGGTCGCCTCGCCGCGCGATCGCTCAGCGCCTGGTTCCCCACCCGCAGTTACGGCGTGGTGGTCCGCAAGGGCAAATACCTGTCGCCCCAGGCGCGGGCGTTCATCGAGCTGATCAAGCCGGACCTGTTCACCCGCAGCGGTTACGACGAAACCGGGCCATCGGAACGCTGATCGGCTTGCAGCAACTGTCAGGCCTCATCATGCCGCTCACCTGGCATGAAGAACTCAACCTTTCCGCAGGCCACACAAATGAAAGTCTCGAAAGATTCGCGATTTACCAGAAGCTCGCCCAGCTCACCAAGCAGGAACGGCCAGGCCCTTGTTCCCTCATGAAGCCTCAGCTGACCCATTGATTTCATCGCCGAGTTGCAGCGCAGGCAAGCGGTTGGCGGCTAGGCCTCAACCACGGGACGCAACCCTCCTGCAGGCATCGGCTTCGCTACAGGATCGTATCCGCACTGGGTACAGACAACCCAATCGCCAGGAACCTGCTCACCGCATGTGGGACAAATCCATAGCGTCATTGATCAGCCCTGGCGACCGGATCAAGCCGCACCGCGAAACGGCGCGACTCGGCAACGAACTGTAAGAACGCGTGGACGAACACTTCAGCCACCCCTGTTCCTTGCGTCCCAGAGCATCGGCTCCCAAAGCTCAACCTTGTTTGCATCCGGGTCCATGATCCAGGCGAAAATGAATTATTAGGCTGATTTTGGCATAGCCGCAGCCGTGTAGAGCAGCATGTCTTTGCTGCCATACACCTCAATCTGGCCATGCAGCTGGAAGCCAAGCTTCTGTAGGACGCGACGAGAAGATCGATTTGGTGAATCCACGACCGCATGTAGCTTAGAGAGAGCGTATCGCGACCACGCGTCAGCTAGGACTGAGCGTGCGGCCTCCGTTGCCAAGCCAAATCCTTGGCCCGATCGAGCGAGCATGTAGGCGATCTCCGGGCCAAACCTAGAATGACTAAGCGCAGGAGTGAGAATGCCGCACCAGCCAAGAAAGGTGCCGGCAGGAAGATGAAATGCCGGGCCTGACATTAGTGCCCAACAGATGTAGCCGTGCTCGGAAAGTCCCTGCGAAAAATGGTCTACGAAATCGCGGCTAGCCATCGCGCGGCGTTCATTGTTCAGCTCTACCGCTCGGTAGGCGTGATGGAAGCTCATGACCGAGGCATCGCAAATACAAGTCGAGTAGAAGTCATCAAAGTGCTCGTTGCCAAAAGGCGTGAGCACAAGCCGGGGAGGATCAAGTGTTGACTTAGAAGGCATTATCGGATCGGCAGCGATAAAGGTACGGGGAAAGCGGCCTAACGCCTGGATCAAGCCGACTTGCGTAGTGGAGGCAAAAGCGTGACAAGCTTTTGTGCCACGCTTTTGCTGTAACTAAGCAAGTTTGGCTTGAATGAATTGTTAGGTGGCACCTACTTTCCCCAACGCCAACGTGGCGGCTCACCTTTGACCCAACACACGGCGACAAGTATCAAGAGAACACCCCAGATGTGAATCTGGAAGAATAAAGGCTGATCGACCGGTGGAAAGATGAAATAGCCGGCCACCAGCAAAGCTGCTGCGGTCCCATAGACGAGCCAGCCTTGCCAAACGTTCGGGAGACTCCAGCCCCACCCGTAAGTCTTCGCAGGAAACCAATAGCCCTTCTTGTGTGCCATGAAACTCTCCTGTGCCATCTAACGCCTGAGTTAAGCCGCGCCGCGCAGTGGCGAAAGCTTTGCGCTAGCGTAGCGCAGGCGCAAAGGTGAAGCTACGAAGCGGTGTCGGCTTGAGCGAATAGTTAGGTCTTACCCATTACTGACGAACCCACTTTCCGCTGGGATCCCATTTAACTCCAATGCGGGCACCCTGCTCCGATGGCTCTTCATTAGCAGGGTCACTCCCGTCCCCGGTCATACTGACTTTAATCAGCAGATCGCATTCATACCATCCAGGTGGGGATTGGGGGGTACGCTTACATTTTTGCTTATTTGCATCAAAGAGTTTTGCGCGCAACTGAATTCCTTTACCCGAAGCAGTGACAGTTGCTGGTATTCCACCGGCATCTTCAATCTGACGATATTCTTCAAAGATGAGATCACGCACGACATCATTAGGTGGCTCTTCCGTCGGTACAGCTACACCCTCGATTTGCGAGTTCTGTGGCGGGATTTGCGCATCAACTGATGAAGTTGGTTGTTGTATTTCATTTCTTGAACATCCGACCACGAGCAGGGTAAGCAAGCCTATAGCCAAAGAACGAATGTACATTTAGACATCTCCAAATAGGCATGAACAATGACGTAAGACCTGACTCCCGAATTAAGCCGACCCGCGAAGCGGGTTCGGCTTGAAGGAATTGTTAGGCACAAACCCGCACTCATTCCTTGAAGTATTGCTTGTACACCATTGGCTGATTGTGTAGCCATGGCTGGTATGTTTGGGCAAACTCGATGCGGGTACTGATGTCTGGATGAGTTGCCCGAAAGTATTTTGTGATAGGCGTGTACTTTAAAAGCATTGGATTTGAGGTGGCGTCAACTCTCATGATTTCAATCAAGGCTTGATTGTCTTTATTGAACTCAAGTCCAAAGCGATCCGCTTCAAATTCGACATGCCGTCTATAGGTGGTGATGGCAGGTTGCAACAAGATGAAGATTGCCAAGCCGAGCCCATAGACGAGTGGCACTGACTTGGCTTGAGCGATCAAAGAATTATCTCTGTTTGATTGTCTAGAGCCGATCGGAGAAAAGACCATTTGCGTAAGCAAGCAGACTGCAATGCAAACCATGAAAATGGTCGCAAAAGGTTTAATTCCGTTATCTAGCAAATAGTGCTTTGCTTCATGCGCCACTACCTGAATAAGTTGGTCTTCTGGGGTCTTCCTTGTCAGCCTGTTATCTAGAAGCATAACCCTGGTTGGGCCGATTCCGACTACGTGGCCGGGCGGACAATCAGGGCTATTTGCACAGTCCTCTTTGGCTATTTGCCCACGAGGAATTCCCGCCCTCGCAGCCAAGGCGGCAATTTTGTTCTCCGTGGGCGTGTTTCCAAGCGGCTGTGTGTTGGAAAAATACGGTGCCAACATGAGCGTAATGCTTAAAAGCCCGCTGACGACAATTGAGAGCCACAACCAAGTTAGTTTGTTCTTCCTCCGCAGGATGTAGCAGAGCACGATGCCCGCAAGCGCTGCGAGACTTGAAGTGAGAACGGCAGATGGAAGCTGTGACGCGACGAAGGGCAAAAGTGGCGGTACATCTGAGCCATCCAATTCCGCTCGGATAGTCAGCATGTGGTGGATAACGAGTGACTGACAAATTGAAACAACAAAGATAATGGAAAAGAAGTAAATAAAGGTGGCAATAGTCCAAAGCTTCAGGCGCTTTATTAGAAACGCATAAACGCTGCTACCTAAACCTGTAAAAAACAACAATAGAGGCAGTGAAATAGCGATCAATTGGTTGATCGCCCACCCTATGTTGAACTTTTCTTGGAGTGCGTAGTACGCGAATTGAGCATGGGCTGCATCAATGTTCGAAGCAATTTGTTCGAGTGCCACGACTGTCCCCATTTGTGCCTAACGCCTGAATTAAGCCGACCCGCAGCAGGGCGGCGACTGGGTGCAAATATAGTCGAAGGCGTGCACTTAGGCCCGCCCTGATGTGGGCTCGGCTTGAATGAATTGTTAGACACTGCCCTCACGCTCCACAACGAGAATCCTTGCCTCGCCAATGGGGTGCGCAACATGCTCTGTGCCAATAGCGGCATAGAACACGTCTCCAGTCTCCAGAATGGTGCTGTACTCAGCACCCGCCTCCCGGTATCGCATCTCGACACGGCCACTGAGTACGGCAAAAACTTCTTCGCCGTCATTGATGTGCCACTTGTACGGCTGATCTGTCCAATGAAGCCGTGTGGTGATACCGCCCATGTTGGCAATACCCGTTGAGCCCCAAGGGCGCTCTGCTTTGAATGTGCTTCCGCGAAATACTTTCATGCAGAGTCTAACGCCTGAATTAAGCCAACCCGTGGCAGGGCGGCGACTGTGGGCAATATAGCCGAAGGCCTGCACTCAGGCGCCGCCCTGATGCGGGTTCGGGTTGAATGAATTGTTAGGTGCGGATCGACTGATCACTTGCACGCCGACGCACATGTCTTGGTTAGCGCGTCAAGCTCCCCGAAAAGCAGTGGATCGTCTACCGAAAAGTTAAAGCACGACTTGCCTTGCATCCTCTTGCGCAGTGAGTCGGTGATGCCAGTCAGTAAAGCTGGATTTTCATAAACTGGCATCAGGTGGTAGCTAACGTAAGATTTCTTTGTCTGGACAGCACCAAAGAATATAGGCTTTTCCTTCGCATTCGTAGGACGCAGCTCTACGTACAGATTGCCGGGCTCGTCGGTCTTAATGCACATACCTGCCGCATGCTTGCGAAGTAAGTTTGATAACAAGGAAAAGGTTGAACCGAGGTCTTTCATGGCAGGAACTCTCGATGTTCTCGCTTGGGCTGAAGCAGTATTACATCCGCACCTAACGCCTGAATTAAGCCGGCCCGCAGCAGGGCGGCGACTGAGTGCAAATATAGCCGAAGGCGCGCACTTGGGCGCCGCCCTGATGTGGGCTCAGCTTGAATGAATTGTTAGGCCGCTCCCGACTCACCACCAGAACCAGAGCGGAAGCCCACCCTTGCGATCACCGATGGCGTAGTCGCCACGGCGCTGAGGAATGCCGGCAATGCCCTCGCGCAGCTGCTCCACCCAGTCAGAGCCAAACGTAATCGCGGCAGGATCCAGCGCCGGCGGGAAAGACCACTCATCTGGAGCTAGCGAGAACGTAACCCTCAGTCTGTCCGGAGCCACCCAAGCAGCTAAGCCTGCCTTGTTGTTTGGTACGCGAAGTTGAGCTTTGGTTGGTGCCGTAACTGCAACACTGCGACTGCCGGTCCCATAAGAGGCCAAGGCTTCAAGGAGTGCGAGAAGAGATTGGCAACCTGCCCCATCCGCGTTGAGGTGCCAGCCTGGATAGTTGCGCTCGTTATCGGTGTAGCGCCAGATCGACACTAGCCCCGACTGGTTCCATGAGTTCACGAGCTTCATAAGAGCGGCCTAACGCCTGAGTTAAGCCGACCCGCAGCGGGGCGGCGACTGCGTGCTAGCGTAGCGTAGGCACGCGGGCGCCGCCACGAT
>JBDTPP010000083.1:0-12934 GCA_039932615.1 Pseudoxanthomonas sp. | reverse complement strand
AGGTCGGCGGCGAGTTCTTCGTGCAGTTCGCGTTCGCTGCCGATCATCTCCGGTGCATCGAACGCCTGCCCGGTCTGCAGCGCGTATTCGGAAAGCACGCGGGCGCAGAAACCGTGAATGGTGAAGACGGAGGCGAGGTCCATCTCGTTTTCCGCGCGGCGCAGGCGCGCATGCAGGCTGGCGGCATCTTCCTTCACCAACTGACGCTGCAGGATGCGCAGGGTGAGTTCGGTTTCAGGATCTTCAGTGGCTGCTAGCGCGTGGTCGGCCAGCAACGCCTGGGCGAGCTCGGCGGCCAGGGCCAGGCGCTTGCGTAAGCGAGCACGCAGTGCCTGGGTAGCGGCTTCGGTGAAGGTCACGGCGAGGATCTGGCCCAGGGTGAGACCGCGTTCCACCACCAGCCGGGTCACCAGCGTGGCCAAAGTGAAAGTCTTGCCGGTACCGGCACTGGCCTCGATCAACTGCACGCCGTCGAGTTCGATATCGAGATAGGAATCAGCGGTGGAGTCGCGCTCGACGTTCATGCGCCTTCGCCCTCGCGCCCCTGCACCACCGCATCGAAGACGATGCCGGCGATGGCGCGGAACTCTTCGCCCAGCGCTTCGCCAAACTCATCGTCTGCGAACGGGTCGCGTCCGCGCAGCGCCAGCCGCGCGCTGGCGGTGTCGCCTTCGCTCCAGCCGCGCTCGGCATGCCATTGGTCGCGGGCGCGTTCCCAGGGCGTCTTGTTGTTGGCACGCGGCACTTGGCCGGCGTCGAGGCGACGCTGGCCGTCGTACCAGAGCCAGCCGGCGCGTGGACCGAACGGCAGCGGTTCGCGCAGGCCCTGCGCACGCAGTCGCAACAGGGCACGCAAGGCCACGCGCGCGACTTGCGGATCCGCCGGATCGCGCGCAACCGGACCGACGCCTTCCCCCGTGTCGTAGAACTGGAACAAGGTCGGCCCGTTGCCCAGTGCCGACATCACCAACCAGTCCAAGCCATGGGTGATTTGCGACGGTCCATGCAGCTTGTCGTAGCGGAACCGTGGCAGTCCGGTTGCATAAATGTCTTCGATGCGGCCATGCAGGCGTACGCCGTCCAGGTCGAGTTCGAAGGCCTGCGATTCCACCGTGCGACCGCCGCGCCACTGCACGAACGCGTCCGCATACGGCTGCATCTGCGCGCGCAACAGCTTGAGCTGACGCTCGCCCAGCGGTCCTGAGGGCAACAGGGCGCGTGCGCGCAGTTGGCGATGCAACGCAGAAGTATCGTCTTCCCTGCCCGAGACGCAGGCGGCGAAGACGGCTTGCTGCAGTTTCCAGCGATCCAGGCCGCTGCCGGGCGCGGCGAGTGGATCAAGATCATCGCCGGCGTCGCCCACCTGCGGCAGGCGCAGGGCAAGGCTTTGTCGAAGGAAAGCATCGGCGGGATCGCGCAGGAAGCCGCGCAATTCCGCCAGCGACAATGATTCCACTACCTCGGCCGCCGGCAGCGGATCGACCAGCCAGCGCGCGGGCGGCTTGCGCTGTGCATGTGATGCATCGGCTGCGGGGTGCCATTCGCGCCGGTAGCTGAAGCGGCGCGGCTCGGTCTTCCCTTCTTCTTTTCCATCATCGGCGCCGAACGCCGCCGCCGCGAACGGCTGCAGCGGATGGTGCACGACGAGCTGCTGGCCGGCTTCGACCACATCGGCGTGGTAATTCGCGGCGACCTCGATCAGTTCCGAAACCAGCATCGACGGCTCGCGCGCGCTGCCGTCGCGCGGATCGGCGCCGAGATAGCTGAGATAGAACACCTCGGACGCGGCACTGAACAATTGCAGGAAAAGATAGCGGTCGTCTTCACGCAACGAACGGTCGCCATGGCGGCGCTTTTTCGTTCCCAGTTCGGCGGTGAGCTGGTTGAGGCCGGCGGCAGGATCGCGGCGCGGGTAATCGCCATCGTTCATGCCCAGCACGCAGAGTACGCGGAATGGCAACAGGCGCATCGGCACCATGCGCCCGAAACTGACTCCGCCGGTCAGCAGCGGTGCGCGCGTATCGGCTTCAGCCAGCTCGGCGGCGAAATGCGCGCGCAACACCTCGGGTGGTACCGGCTGGTCGAAACCGGCGCGCCGCGCGGCCTCGGCGAATCCGTCGATGCTGTTGCGCAGGCGTTCCAGCGCGCGCTGGTCGGCAAGCGCCTGTGGTGGTTTTGGCAGGATCGCTTCGAGCAGCCCGAGCAGGCGTTCGCGCCATTGCGCGGGCGTCATTGCTTCGCCCAGCACGCGTTCGTTGCGTGCCAGCACCCGCAGCAAGCGGATCAACGCATCCAGCGCCGCCAGCCCGCTGCCTTCGAGCTCCGGCCACGGGGCGACGCCGGCGATCTCGCCTTCGTCGCCACTGGCATGGCCCAGCAACAAACGGTCCAGTGCGAACGCCCAGGTATAGGCATCGTCGCGCGGCGCCTGGTGGCGCTCACGGTGGCCGCCATCGATACCCCAGCGCGCACCGGCCGCCGACAGCCAACCGCGCAGGCGCTCCAATGCGGGCGCATCCAGACCGGCCGCGTTGGCGATGGGCGCGCAGGCCAGCAGGTCGAGGATTTCGTTGAGGCCGAAGCGCGAGATCGGCAACCCAAGCAGATGCAGGAACACTTCGGCCAGCGGCTCGCTGGCCAGCGGACTGGTATCGGCCAGCGCATAGGGAATAAAATCGGTCGTGCCGGACAGTCCACCGAACACTGCTTCGATATACGGGGCGTACGGATCGATGTCGGGCGCAAGCACCGCGATCTCGCGCGGTTGCAGCGGCGGATCGAAGCGCGGGTCTTCCAGCAGGCCCCGCAACTGGTCGTGCAGCACCTGCACTTCGCGCAGGCGTGTATGGCAGGCGTGTACCTGCAAACTGGAATCGTGCAGGTCGACCTGTTCGCGCCAAGGCGTCGCGGGCGGCGGACGCCGATGCAGCAGGTCGCGCTGCAATCGCTGCAACAGACTGTCGCTGTCGGAGTTGTCGTCGACACGAGTCTCGGGATCGGCGTAAGCGGCGATTTCGCCCGAGGGATGCACGACTTCGTAGCTTCCGAGCACAGCGACAAAGTCGCGTCCGGCCGCGCCCCAAGCCTGCAACAGCGGATTGTCCGCATCGACTGTGGCGAACGGATCGTCAATCTGCGCGGGCAGCCGTTCGCCCAGCGTCTGCAGGTCGCCCCAGTACGAACGCGTCGGCGTCGGCATGTAGAAATGCAGCGTGCCGACCCGCGCCTGGGTGGCGATGACCCGCAGCACGTCCGGCGACACGTTGAGCGTGGCGAAGGCGAACAACCGTGAGGGCAGGCCCATTGGCAGCGGCGCATCCCCGCCGCGGGCGTCGTTGGCGTAGTCGGCAAGGTAGTTGTCGATGCGCCGGGCACGGTGCGCACGTCCGCTGGCGATATGCCGCCACAGCACGGCCTGCGGATCGCGCGGCGCCTGGCCGGCTTCCCAGCCCAGCAGCCAGTCGCGGCGCCAGGCCTGGTATTTCTCGAACACCGAGGCCAGCTCGCCGGCCAGCGACCACGGCTTCAGCGCGTTGTCGCCGTCCAGGTAACGTTTGAGCGGCTGCATGGCCGCTTCGCGCAGCACCAGCGGGTCGGTCAGCGCCGCGTACAGCTGCCAGCGCAGGGCATCGACGCCCAGGTCGTCGGCCACGCCCGGCACATTGGCGTCCAGCGCACGCTGCACGAACTCACCGGGAGTCAGGAATTCCAGGTTGGCGGCGATGCCGTGTGCGGCCGCCAGCGTCGCCTGCAACCAGCGCCGCATCGCCACCTGTGGGATCAATACAGTATCGGGCGCCAGCAGCGGCTGACCAGGCGCGGGCTCGCGCAACTCGGTGGCCAACAGGCCGGCCAGCACTTCCAGCGAATTGGAGTGGTACAGGCGGAAGTCGGAAGAAGGTGCGGGCATGGCTCCATCTTGCCGCAGACCCGTCGCATTCGCCGCGACCGTGCGTGATGCGTGCCTGGCGACCTCCATCCGCCGGCGCCGGTCCGGCAGTGCCCGTAAAATAAAACTCGGTAGTGCAATATTGTTCAGCTACCGACAGTGATCCTTCACGGTGTTTTGGAATTTGCCTTGCCGATGTCCTTCCCCGACTCACCCGCCGTGCGCCTCTCCACGCTCCGCCTCGACCGCGGTGGGCGCACGATCCTGCGCGACATCGACCTGTCGGTGCCGCGTGGCAGCATCACTGCGGTGTTGGGGCCGTCGGGCAGCGGCAAATCTACCCTCCTGGCCGCGCTGACCGGCGAATTGCCGCCGGCGGAGGGCACCGTGGAAGTGTTCGGACAGCCGGTGCCGCGCGGCAGCCGCCACCTGCTGGAGATGCGCAAGGGCATCGGCGTGCTGCTGCAGGGCAATGGCCTGTTGACCGACCTGACCGTGGCCGAGAACGTGGCCCTGCCGCTGCGCACGCATACGAATTTGCCGGTGGTGCTGGTCGAACGCATCGTCAACTTCAAGCTCAATGCGGTCGGCCTGCTGGCCGCGCGCGATGCCTACCCGCGTGAGCTCTCCGGCGGCATGGCCCGCCGCGTGGCCCTGGCGCGCGCGCTGGCCTTGGACCCGCCGCTGATGCTCTACGACGAGCCGCTGACCGGGCTGGACCCGATCGCCAGCGGAGTGATCACGAGCCTGATCCAGCGCCTCAACGACACCCTGGGCCTGACCAGCATCATCGTCACCCACCACGTCCACGAGACCCTGCCGATCGCCGACCAGGCCGTGGTCATCGCCAATGGCGGGATCGTGTTCGCCGGCACCCCGACCGAGCTAGAAGCCAGCATCGATCCACTGGTGCGGCAGTTCCTGCGCGGCGAACCCGACGGCCCGATTGCTTTCGACGCCACGCCCCGGACGGAGGCCGCCTGATGGCCTTCGCCCCCGCCATCCGCTCGCTGGGCCGCGCCGGCCTGTTCACCTTGTCGGTATTCCGTTCCTCGAAGCCGACCAAAGACTTTTTCGCCGAACTTGTTCGCGAAATCTACAAGATTGGCGGACGTTCGCTGCCAATCGTAGCTGCCGGCGGGGCCTTCGTCGGCCTTTCCGTGACCCTGCTGGGCTACCGCGCGCTGGAAACCTACGGTGCCACCAGCCAGGTCAGCGCCCTGCTTGGCCTGGGCCTGTACCGGGAACTGGGGCCGGTGCTGACCGCGCTGCTGTTCGTGGGCCGGGCCGGCAGCTCCATCGCCGCCGAACTCGGCCTGATGCGGGCCACCGACCAGATCAAGGCGCTGGAGCTGATGGCCATCGATCCGATCGCCAAGGCCGTGGCGCCCCGATTCTGGGCAGCGGTGATCAGCGTGCCGTTGCTGACCGGTTTTTTCTGCAGCATGGCCATTACCGCGGGCTACCTGGAAGCGGTGCACGTGATCGGCATCGACTCGGGCACCTTCTGGCAGACCCTGAGGGACAGCGTCGATTTCAACAAGGATTTCTGCGTGGCGTTCTACAAGGCCGCGATCTTCGGCGGCACCAGCGCCCTGGTCGCCGCCTATGTCGGCTTCCATGCCGAGCCCACCATCGAAGGCACCTCGGTCGCCACTACCCGCGCGGTGGTGAATGCCTCGCTGTTGGTGCTGATGTTCAATTTTGTTCTTTCCGCCTTGTTGTTCAGGAGTTGACCCATGGCCGTCCGCGGACCCCGTCTTGAATTCGCCGTCGGTGCCTTCCTGCTGCTGGCCCTGGCCTCGCTGCTGGTGCTGGCGTTGGCTTCCACCAACAAGAAGTTCGGTTTCGGCGGCAGCAGTTACGAGCTGACCGCACGCTTCAGCAACCTGGGCCAGCTGCGCGCGCAGGCACCGGTGAAGATCGGCGGCGTGGTCGTGGGCCAGGTGGCCGGGATCAAGCTGGATCCGGTGAAATTCGATTCCATCGTCACCCTCGACATCAACAATGAATACATGGACCTGCCCGCCGACACTTCGGCCGGCATCTTCACCAGCGGTTTGCTGGGCGAGAACTACATTGGGCTGTCACCGGGCGGCGATCCGGAAACCCTGAAGCCCGGCGAAGAGATCGCCTTCACCCAACCCGCCGTCGACCTGCTGCAACTGGTCGGCAAGTACATGTTCAGTGGCGGCGGCGCCAAGCCGGTCGACAGCGCCGCCGATGGCGCAGATGCCAGCGCCATGCCGCCTGCCACCACCCCCTCCGAGGAACCCGCCAAATGAAGAAGTCCCTGCTCTCGCTCGTCATCGCCTCCGCCCTGCTCAGCGGCCCGGCCATGCTTACCCTGGCCCAGGCCGCACCTGCCGCCGCGCCCGCCGCGCAGGGTTCCGCCAGCAAGATCGTGCTGGACAGCAGCACCCGCATCCTGACCACGCTGGAGCAGCGTCGCGCCGAATTCCGCAAGAGCCCTGCCGCCCTCAAGCAATTCATTACCAGCGAATTCAACACCATGTTCGACCGCGACTACGCCGCGCGCCTGGTTCTGGGCGTGCATGGCCGCGGCGCTTCAGACGCCGATGTGAAGCTGTTCGCCGATGCGCTGGCCGACAACCTGACCTCGCGCTACGGCACCTCGCTGCTGGACTTCAACACCAAGCTGCGGGTGCGGATCAAGTCCGAATCTCCCTTGCCGGGCAACCGTGGCGTGAAAGTGTCCAGCGAGATGCTGCGCGACGGCGGCGAACCGATCCCGGTGGATTACCTGATCCGCAACGTGGGCGGGCAATGGAAGGCCTTTGACGTGATGATCGAAGGAATTTCCTACGTGCAGACCTTCAAGAACCAGTTCGACACCCCCCTGCGGCAGAAGTCCATTGCGCAGGTCGCGGCCGACCTGCGCGCCGGCAAGATGCAGGCCAATGCCGGCAACTGAGGCCTCGGTCCGCCGCGACGGCGACGCCCTGGTTTTTTCAGGGCCGATCGACCGTGAAGCGGCGGCGGCGCTATGGGCGCCCGCCAGCAAGTCGTTGGCAGGCGCGCAACGCATCGTCCTGACTAATGTCACTACCGTGGACACCGCCGGGCTGGCATTGTTGGCCGAAATCGCCGCTCGCCTTCGCGCGGCAGGCAGCATGCCCTGCATCGAGGGCGAGCCCGCCGGCCTGACCGAACTGCGTGCGGCATATCGATTGACGCCCGGGCTGGACTTCCCTGGTGCGACCCCCACGAAGTAGTACCCACGGAATTGGGATGAATCTGTTACGCATTGCCACTGTTGCCGTCCTCGCCGCGCTGGCCACCGCCTGCGCGTCCACGCCACACGCCGCTTCCGCTGCACCTGCGCCGGAAACTTTGGTAGTCGGCGAAACCGCGTCGGCAGCCCCGGCCGAAATCGCCCCGGTTGCGAGCACCGGCGAGGCACCGTCGGTTGCGCCGCCGATCGCGGTTGCACAGGCTGACGAGACGCCTGCCGAGGAAGACTTCGCCGCTATCTACGGCCAGGACGAATACAACCCGGTCGCCGACCCGACCCTGCCGCCCGGCGTGCAGATGCCGGTGGCCTACGACCCGTGGGAAAAACTCAACCGCAAGACCCACCGCTTCAACAACGCGGTCGACCGGACCATCGCCCGGCCGCTGGCCCTGGGCTACGTCAAGGTGGTGCCGCGCCCGATGCGTCTGGGCGTCAGCAATTTCTTCAGCAACCTGGGCGAGCCGATCACCACGCTCAACAGCCTGCTGCAGGGCAAGCCCAAGCAGGCCGCCCAGTCGCTGGGCCGTTTCCTGCTGAACTCGACCGTGGGCATCGGCGGCATCTTCGATCCGGCCAGCGATGCGAAGTTGCCGCGCAAGAACGAGGACTTCGGCCAGACCCTGGGCGTGTGGGGATGGAAGCTTTCGCGCTACGTGGAGCTGCCGCTGTTCGGTCCACGTACCATCCGCGATGTGTTCGGGCTGATCGGTGATTCGCCGCTATCACCGACCCGCCAGATCGAAAGCGACCCGATCCGCCTGGGCCTGCAGGGCCTGCAGCTGGTAGACGTGCGCACGCAGTTGCTGTCGGTCGACGCCTTGCGCGAGGGCGCGGTGGACGAATACGCGCTGTTCCGCGATTCGTGGCTGCAACGCCGCAACTACCAGATCAGCGAAGGCCACAGGAAGTCGGATGACGAAAACCTGCCCGACTACCTGCTGGAAGAGGAAGACAACCCGACCGTGCCGATCGACGCGATGCCGGCGATATTGCCGTCGGGTGGTTGATCACGCGCTTCTGTCCGCCAAGGGGACGGTCATCCTTCGCCCAGCAATCCCTGTTCGTCCTCGCCTTCGCTGGGCAACGATTCCACCTCGCGCAACCTGCGCTCGATCGCACGCGTGCGCACACCGGTTTTCTCGATCTGGGTGCTGGCCTGGTCAAGTTTGCTCTTCACCGAATCGAGCACATCGCCGAATTTCGAGAACTCGGTCTTGACCGCGCCCAGGGTCTTCCACACTTCGCTGGAACGTTTCTCGATGGCCAGGGTACGGAAGCCCATGTGGAAACTGGTCATCAGCGCCAATAGCGTGGTCGGCCCGGCCACGGCGATGCGCAGATCCCGCTGCAGGGCGTCGACCAGTCCCGGACGGCGCAGGACTTCGGCGTAGAGGCCTTCCGTGGGCAGGAACAGGATCGCGAATTCAGTGGTGCTGGGCGGCGAAATATACTTGTCGCGGATATTCTGAGCCTGCTTTTTGACTGCTCTTTCCAGTGCGTCGCCAGCGCTACGGGCGCCTTCCACGTCCGCTTTTTCCTGTGCATCCAGAAGACGTTCGTAATCTTCGCGCGGGAACTTCGCATCGATAGGCAGCCACACGACGGAGTCAGCTGAAGACCCGGGGAAGCGCACTGCAAACTCGACCCGCGCATCACTGCCCGGAACCGTCGCAACGTTTGCGGCGTATTGGTCGGGCGCGAACACCTGCTCCAATAGCCCGGCAAGTTGTACTTCACCAAACACGCCTCGCGACTTGACGTTGGTCAGCACGCGCTGCAAACCGCCCACGTCGGCGGCGAGCTTGTTCATGTCGCCGAGACCCTGATGCACCTGGGCGAGCATCGCGGTGACATTGCCGAAGCTTTCGGTCAGGCGGGTTTCCAAAGTCGCGTGGAGTTTCTCGTCGACGGTAGCGCGCATCAGTTCGAGCTTGGCGGCGTTGTCGGCCTGCAGTTCCTTGAGCCGAGATTCCAGCGTGGCCCGCATCTCGCCGATGCGCAACTCATTGCGCTGGGTGAGCTCGGTGAGGCGCTGGCTGAGGGTGTCGGCGGAGCGCTGCAGCGCCTCGCCGGTTTCCAGCCGTCCCTTGCGCGCATCCTCGCCCAGCGCCTCGCGCAACAGGTCCAGACGCTGGTCAGTGCGCGTGCTCAGGTCGGCGAGGTTGCGGCCGAAGCCCTCGATCCGCGTTTCCTGCTGTTTCGACAGGCTGTCCAGCTGCTCGCGCAGCTCGCCGCGACCGCTACGCTGCTCTTCGCGAAGAGCCAATTCCATGCGCGCTTCGGGACTGCGCAGCAGCAGCACGACCAGCAGGACGGCGATGGCCAAGCACAGCACCAGCAGGATCAGCAGAAGGGTGTTGGTATCCATGCATACAGTGTAACGGCGTCGGTCTCAGGGGTTGAGTCTGACCGCCCCAACTTGCCGCTTGCCTCTGCCTTGATGCACGTACAACCCGCACCGGCCCTGGCCGCAATCAGGCATGGCTGCGCCAACCATGTCTAGCCGCGTGCATTTGCAAACAGCTGGCAACGGCGCGGCGCTTTCTGGCATCCTCGCGGCTCGGTTGCGGCCTTGCGCGTTGCCGGCGCCACCCCACTTATCCTTCCAGCTTGCCTACGGACCTAAAAATGAATTCACGTCTTTTCGGAATGGGTCTGCTTATTTTGTTGGCGGGCTGCGCGAAACAGGAAGCCGCGTCGGGCCCGGAGACGACAGCCTCCGCAGAGGCAGCACCGGCCCAGGCAACCGAGTCCCGCGGCGTTGCAGTACCCGATGAGGAGCCTTCGGAGGAGGTGCTGCGCAAGCTCGAATTCCAGCGCTACGCCGACATAGAGAAGGTGGGCGGCATGCCGGTCGTATCGACTGCCTCCGGAAAAGACATCACGCTCCACCCCAAGCTGTACGAGGTGCACAAGGATGACTGCAGGCGGGATCCGCAATCTCCGCCGGGCCATTACGAATGCGGATTGACGATCAAAGTCAGCCTGTCGCCCGATGGAAGCGATCCATCCGAGCAGGGCGAGCGCATCTCGGTGAAATGGGATCCCAAGGGCGAGTGGGTGCTTCAATAGGAGTGGGCGGGCTTTAAACCGCCAAGCCGCGCCTACCTGGCGACAATGCGTAGGTTGGGATGAGCCCGCAAACCCAATGATCGGTTCTATGACGATGTTGGCGTTCACTTCGTTCATCCCAACCTATGGGCTCAACGGTGATTATTGAATGACGTCGCCCTTCAAGCACCGCAGCTCTTGACAGAGAAGATGGTCAACCCGGGCGACGGCGCTCGTTTCAATCCAAGTATTCGATGTCCAGGAGAGATACTCGCATGCGCTTCACCGCCGTTTTTGTGCTTTTCCTTGCGTTGCTGCCCCTGAGCGCAATCGCGCAGCAGGCTCCGGCGGCACACGCTCCCTTTGTCATCGAGCGGACTTACTGGATCAAGCCCGGCAAGGAACTGCAGTTCATAAGCCTGTTCGAGAAGAGCGGGGTTCCACTGCTGCAAACCAAGGTGAAGGAAGGCAGCGTGCTTTGGATGCGCTTGGCCAGGCCGCAATTCAATGCTGCCAATGAGCAATGGGACCTGCGTGTCACCATTGCCTGGCGTGATGCGGACAGCGCCATGGAGCGGATTTCCAAGGCAAGGGCACAATTGGCTAGGGACACGCCGCGACTGGCGATGGAACAGCAGATCATGGAAGAACTTGTCGTGGAACGCACCGACGTACCCGTTCAGGAGTGGGGCGTGGAGAGCGTTGGTAACTAACCTGACCACTGGAAGAAAACCATGAGCGACAACACGCCCTCCGAATACCTCGTCCTTTCCCGGGGCCAATGGGACAAGGACGCCGCGCCGGCGGACATCCAGGTCGCGATCGACAAGTTTTATGCCTGGCTGGAACGCCTAATCGTCGAAGGGAAAATGAAGACCGGGCAGCGGCTGGATATGCCGGGCGCGACGGTTTCCAGGAAAGGCGTGCTGACCGACGGGCCATTCGGCGAATCCAAGGAAGTCGTGGGCGGTTACTGGTTCATCCTGGCCCATAGCCTGGAAGAAGCGGCGCAGCTCGCCGCGCAGAATCCGTGCATGCAATACGGCCTGTTCTATGAGATCCGGCCGATAGATCCACGGAAAGGCAATGCATACGCGGTGACCAACGAGACCCCGGGCGAACGCTGAGATCGCAATCCCGTGGGTGGGCCCGGTCCCTCATTGGCAGAATGTTGAGGGCGCCTCGTGATAACTATCAGGCGCGCATTGCGTTGGCATTCGCGACAGGTTGAAGCAACCGACGCCGGTTTGAATGGCAACGACCACGGGCGCATAGTCCATGCACCGTTGTGATGGAGGGCGCCCCATGGCTCACCCCGACCTGCGTATCAAACGTGCCTATGAACCCGCCGCCGCAGAAGACGGCACGCGCCTGCTGGTGGATCGGTTATGGCCACGCGGCGTCAGCAAGGAGAAGCTGGCGGCTGCCGCCTGGCTGAAGGAAATCGCACCCAGCACCGGATTGCGTGACTGGTTCGGGCACAAGCCGGAGCATGCGGAAGGATTCCGGAAGCGCTATACCAAGGAGCTCGACGCCAATCTGGAAGCCGTGGCGGAAATACGCCAATGGATGAAACGCGGACGGGTCACCCTGCTCCACGCCGCGCGCGACGAAGTACTCAACAATGCCATGGTGCTGCGCGATTACCTGCTGCACGCGCATTCCTGATTTGACGGGAGCGACGCCCTCCAGGCAGCCACTCGACCCGGCCGGCGCGCAAGGCTTTTCTGCTCGCGCGCAAGTCGCGGAGACCCGGCCGCAAGCCTTATTGCCTTGCACGCAAGCTTCCCCCAGCTTGCGCGCAAGCCTGTGCAGCCTAGTGCGCAAGCTTCCGGGTGTTGCGCGCTAACCTCAGAATGTCGCACGCGAGCCTCACCTGCCTTGCGCGCGAGTCTTTTTTGCTTGCGCGCAAGCCTCCGGGTGTTGCGCACCAGGCCCGGGAGCCTCGTGCGCAAGCCTCACCTGCGTTGCGTGCAAGGCAAAAAGGCTTGCCGCCGGGTTTAGGAGGCTTGCGAGGGGCGTAGCACGCATAGGGCAGAAGCCGGCAAAGGCCGACACCAGCTGATCGTGTCTAGCGGCTTCGCTTCCAAAACCGCTACGCTCTGCCGGTCCAGATCACTCCTACGATTACTCCAGGGATTCCAATGACTGCCAGTACCCCGTTGCTCGTTACCTTCGCCGCCTACCTGCTGGTGATGATCGGCATCGGCTTCATGGCCTGGCGCCGCACGCGCACCTTCGACGACTACATTCTGGGTGGGCGTTCGCTGGGCAGCTATGTCACCGCACTGGCGGCGGGCGCCTCGGACATGAGCGGCTGGTTGATGATGGGCCTGCCCGGCGCACTGTACCTGGCGGGTGCTTCCGAGGCCTGGATCGCGATTGGCCTGGTGATGGGCGCGTGGTGCAACTGGAAGTACGTGGCCGGGCCGCTGCGCGTCTACACCGAAACCACCCGCAACGCGCTGACCCTGCCGGATTACTTCACCCATCGATTTGCCGATGAAAGCCGCCTGCTGCGCATCCTGTCGGCGTTGGTGATCCTGGTGTTCTTCGCGATTTACTGCGCGTCGGGCATCGTCGCCGGCGCGCGCCTGTTCGAGAGCATGTTCGGGCTGCCCTATGCGCAGGCGATGTTCTGGGGCGCGGCGGTCACCATCGCCTACACCTTCGTCGGCGGGTTCCTGGCGGTCAGCTGGACCGACACCGTGCAGGCCACGCTGATGATCTTCGCGCTG
>JBDTPP010000082.1:0-13027 GCA_039932615.1 Pseudoxanthomonas sp. | reverse complement strand
CGCCTTCGGCACGATTCTTGTCCACCGATGCCTTGTAGGCATGCGCGCGGTTGAGGATGCCCTTGCCGGCCACGCAGGTCAGCAGCCAGGTCAGTTCCGGGATCTCGGGGATATCGCTCTGCCGGTAGAACCACACCTTGTCCGGCTCCAGCCCGCAGGCCAGCCAGCTTGCCGCGATCTCCAGCGTGGAACGCTGCACGCGCGCCGGGTCCTGCGCCTTGATCAGGGAGTGGTAGTCGGCGAGGAAATAGAAGCTTTCCGCCCCGGCACCATGGCTGGCAGCGATCGCCGGGCGGATGGCGCCGGCGTAGTTGCCGAGGTGCGGGGTGCCGGAGGTGGTGATGCCGGTAAGGACGCGGGTCATTCGCTGGGGTCATGTCTGGCTTTGAACAGGAGCAAGTTTAACCGCTGGCACCCGCCAACCCCATTCCCGGGCATGGTGCGTTCGTGGTTCTGCCCACCAAGGAGAACGACCATGTTCCGCAAGACCTTCCTGATGTCGCTGGCGATGCTGTTGACCAGCGCCTGCTCGCCGTTGTCCGCACGCTCCCTCGTCGATGTCTCGGTCGTCGACCGCGACACCGGCGAATGGCTGCCCCAGTACCCGCATCGTGGCGACACCTGGGTGGCCGGTACGCCCGGCGACCGCTACAGCGTGCGCCTCAGCAACACGACCGGCGAACGCGTGCTGGTGGTGCTGTCGGTGGATGGCATCAATGCAGTCACCGGCGAGACCGCCAGCCCATCGCAGGCCGGTTATGTGCTCGAGCCTTGGGAAAGCACCGAGATCGCCGGCTGGCGCAAGTCGCTGGAGGACATCGCCCAGTTCGTGTTCACCGATCTGGGTGACAGCTATGCGGCGCGGACCGGGCGACCGCGCAATGTCGGGGTGATTGGTGTTGCCGTGTTCCAGGAATCGCGCCCGAGTTATCGGCCGACGCCCGCGCCCTCGGTGGCAAGCGAGCCGGAATACCGGCGCGACGCGGCCAAGGCCGCTTCCGCTCCCAACGCCAACGGCATGGCGCGTGAGCAAGCGGCCGACAGCGCCGTGCGCCAGAGCATGGGCACCGGCCACGGCCAACGCGAATGGTCGCCGGTGGGCCAGACCAGCTTCGTGCGTGCCACCCGCAGCCCGGCGCAGCTCAGCGAGTTGCGCTACGACGATAACGAGCGGCTGATGGCGATCGGAGTGATTCGCCGGGATTACGACTATCCCCGCAATGACCGCCGCCATGGACAGCCGACCTCGTTCCCCAACGGCTTCGTCCCCGATCCAGCGTATCGCTGAGAGCCACCCTCCCCTAGATAGCGAGGGTCTCCTGAAAAGGACAACGGGCCGAAAGGCCCGTTGTTGTACGAGAAGAACGTTAGCGATCGCTACTCAGTTCCTGATTTCCGATTTCAGGCTGCGTGCAAACTCGCTGACTTCGGTCTGCGCAAGATCGCGACCCCAGCCATAGCGTTCCTGCAGCTTGCCGGCGAGATATTCGGCATTGCCTTCGGCGACCTGGAAATCGTCATCGGTCAGGTTGCCCCACTTCGCCTGGATCTTGCCCTTGAGCTGCTTCCAGTTGCCGGCGATGGTGTCCTTGTTCATGGCTTGCCTCTTCATCTGCACACGGTGGAGATACCGTTCATGCAGCTTGGCAATCGATGCGTTCGAATACGGTCAAGCCAGCATCAACAGCCGTACCATGCGCCGTCAGATTCAGGCGGCGTTTCCAAAAAATAAAGAGGGGCCGGAAACCGGCCCCTCTTCATTACCTATCGATTACGCAGTTACCGCTGGCCGGCCTGGATCAGCACTTGCCGTCCTTGCAATCCTCGGCCTTGTTCTCGACCTTCTCGCCAGCCTTCTGCACGTCCTTGCCTGCACCTGCCATGGTGTTGCAGGCGGTCAGGGTGCCCATCGAGAACATTGCAACCACGATCAATGCCAGTAAACGCTTCATGTTGACTCCTCCGGGAAATGGGTAGGTTGCCGGCTGCCGCTCACCGCGAACCCCTTACGGCAACCTTGGGCACAAGGTGCCGGGAATGGCATTCATCCGGCGTGAACGCGCCCGCTCGCATTCAGTTTCAACTCAGTCGCGCATCAGGGTCGACTTGCCGAACAGGCTTTCCACCAGGTCCACCACCAGGTCCGCAGTCAGGTTGCGGGTGTCGATGATGGGATTCAGTTCGACAATATCAAGTGAGAGCAGGCGCCCGGTGTCGGCAATCATCTCCATCACCAGTTGCGCCTCGCGATAGTTGGGACCGCCGGGAACGGTGGTGCCGACCCCGGGTGCAATGCTGGGGTCGAGGAAATCGACATCGAAACTCACATGCAGGTGCGTATTCTCGTCCACGCCCTGCAACGCGGCTTCCATGGTCCGCTTCATGCCGTTCTCATCGATGTAGCGCATGTCGTAGACGTCGATGCCGTTGTCCTTGATCAGGCGTTTTTCTTCAGCATCCACGGAACGGATTCCGATCTGGCGGATGTCACCTGGATCCATCGCGGGCACATGCTTGCCGAGTCGCGTCAGTTGCTCCGGACCAATGCCGCACAGGCAGGCCACGGGCATGCCGTGGATGTTGCCCGAAGGCGTGACCGAGCTGGTATTGAAATCCGAATGCGCGTCAAGCCAGATCACGCGTAATTGTTTGCCGTTGTCGCGGCAATGCTGGGCCACTGCGGTAATCGAACCCATGCCCAGGCAATGATCGCCGCCGAGCATGATTGGCATGCGGCCCAGGGCGAGCTCCGCGGCAGTGGCATGCATCAACTCCCGATTCCAGGCCACCACTTCCTCCAGATGACGATAGCCCTGCACCGGCGCCGTCCACGGATTGACGGGGCCATTGAGGTTGCCGCGATCGGCCACCTCCACTCCCCGTGCGGCCAGCGCCTCGCCGAGACCTGCGATGCGCAAGGCATCTGGGCCCATGCGCGCGCCACGATGGCCCGCGCCGATGTCAGTAGGGACGCCGATCAACGAGACCGGGGGATAATTTCGACTCATGTGCATTCTTTCTTTTGATGCGAGGGTGACGAGTCTAGCTGTGTTCCGGGAACCTGCGCTGTGGCGGTGCAGCACGCACACATGCCCGGACAGACAAGACCAGTGACCGCTTAACTTCGCGGTCACATGCTTCTCACGGCTATCTCACCCTGCTGCTGGGAAGATCAGGTAGCGGGAAGAGCCTGCAGCCAGGAGCGACTCATGGGCAAGGTCAATGATATTCGCGCTACCCGCCAGGACGTGATGCTGGATATCGACGCCGAGCTGCGCTACTGGCGCGGCTGCTATCGGGAAAGCGGCTTTCATTCCACACCTATCGAGTTCGACGACTATATTCCGACCCTCAAGTTCGGTTACGACATCTACTTGCTGAATCAGCACAGGAACCTGGACGAACTAATGGCCGACCTGGAACGCCGCTACCAACGTGTCGTCCCGCAATGGCAACGTCTGGATTGGGCGTTGGGCCAAGCTGTCATCCGCGAGACCTGGAAGCGCATGCAACAGGGCCAGTCCTGGCGGCCCATACAGCTTGCCGTGCCCGTCTTGTTCAATCGCCAACGCCTGCACGCCCCGATGTAGTAAAAAGAGTCACGCGGTGCATCCTGGCCGGGAAATTCTTGTTGGAAGAATGCGTCCAGATGCAGCGGGTTGCCGGCCAACACAGTCCATCAATCTGTTGATCAATCTCTTGATCAAACTTTTCAACTGGCAGGCAGCTTTCCGACGAGGCAACGAGGCCGCCGTCTGATTTTCAGCTGTGCTGGAATGGTGCCGGCACCCGGATTCGAACTGGGGACCTACCGCTTACAAGGCGGTTGCTCTACCAACTGAGCTATGCCGGCATGGCTGGTGACTCGCACCGGGTCCCGGTAACCGGGTGCATAAAAGCGCGGACGCGGATTCTACCGCAGCACGATGCAATCGAGGGGTTGCGACTGCGCAGCGGCCGCCAGATCCTTGAGCCGCGATCCGGCAACTCCCTCATTCGCGGCGATATCCAGCCACCATTGGGCGGGGCCTTCATTGCCGATGGCCTGCACTTGCGCGGCGAAACCAGCAGCCCTCAATGCGGACTGGCGGCGCTCGGCCCCTTCGCGGCTGCCATAACGACCCAGAGCGATGGCGTTGGCCTGTGCGCCGCCGCTGACGACCAGATAGTCATCGAAACCCGCCGCGCCGATGCGCTGCGCCAGCGCCTGCGCGGACTCACGATCCGGTAGCGGCGGCAACATCACGTTATAGCCGGTGGCCTGCCGGCCTGGAACCTGGCGCGGGCGAACGCGCTTGGCCTGGGTGCCGATACGGGCAGTCGCGGCAATGGCGGCGGCATCGCTGTCGAAGGGCCCCACGCTGAAGCACTGTGCGGTGGTCGCGGTGGCAACTATCGGGGCCGGCGTGGGCTCGGCTGGCAGCGGCGCCGCGGCTGGCGCAGGCACGGATACGGGCGCGGTGACTTGGGCCACTGCCCTGTTTTCGCCCAGCAATTGCAGCCTCGCCACACCGGCGGGTTGTTCGGGAAGGACGGGCGCTGGCATGGCGGGACGGGAAATCCACCATGCGGCGGCACCCAGGTTCAAGGCAATCAGCAGTACGATCAGGGAGCGAATCAGCATGCGGCAATTCTAAAGGGTCGTTGCTTTAATGGGTCGCGGCACCGGCCCGCGTCCACCTTGCGAGTCCCTCCAGGACCAGCGAAGGTGCGTGAAGTGCTTCGGGCAGCTGCGATGCCAGGGCGTGGGCGCCCCCACCATGCAACAGCAGCGTAGGCGCCTTGCCCAGCGCCTGCTCGGCCTGGCGCAGGCTGCGCTCGATCAGCCCCAGGGCAGCGCCTTCGCAACCCGAGGCCAGCGCATCGGCGGTATCCACTGCGAACTCGCGATAGCTGCCCCCCTGCGCCGGCAACTGCGCGGCGGCCTGGTGCAGGGCTTCGCGCATGATCTGCGGCGAAGGCCCGATGCGGCCCCCGTGATGCAGGCCTTCGGCATCGAGCAGGTCGATGGTGAGCGCAGTACCCACGCCGGCAATCAACCAGGGCTGGTTTCCGCGCGCATGCGCGGCGAGCATGGCAAGGAACCGGTCCACCCCGAGCCGGGCCGGCTCCGGGTAAGCGATGCGCACGCCGGCCAATTGCCGACTGCTGCGCGCCAATGAGATACGGCGGAAGCGCGCGGTCAGCGCGTCGACCACCCGCGCGGTCAGGGCGGGCGAAGCCACGCTGGCCAGGCAGGCCGAATCGGCGCGATCCGGCAACACGTCGCGCAGGACATCACTGAATATCTTCCCGTCATGAGCCAGCGCAATGACCTCGCCCAGGCTGCCATCGTCATGCAGTTGCGCGCATTTCAGCCGCGAATTCCCCAGATCAAACAACCATTGCTTCATTGCGCCCTCACGCTGACTTCGCCGGCATGGAACAGGCGTTCCTCGCCTCCAATCTCTACCCGCAGGGCGCCGTCCGCGGCGATGCCCAGGGCAATGCCTGAATGCACGTCTGCGCCCAGATGGATCTCCACCCACCGTCCAGCCAGCGCATCGAAGCGCGCATAACGCGCGAGGAACGGAGCCAACCCTTCGGCATCGAACTGATCCAGAGCCGGAACCAGATGCGCCAGCAGTATCGCCGCGATCCGGTTGCGCGCAGGTGCGTGGCCCTGCAAACCAGCCAGGTCGATCCACGGTTGGTCGATCGACGCGGCCACGGCCTCGGGCATGCGCACGTTGACGCCCAGGCCGATCACCGCGCGTACCGGGCCGGCATGTTCGCCGCCTCCTTCGACCAGCAGGCCGCCAAGTTTGCGGTCATCGACCAGCAGGTCGTTGGGCCACTTCAAGCGCACATCGGGATACCCGCAGGCATGCAACGCCTCGGCGGCGGCAACGCCGGCGACCAGGCTCAAGCCGCCGAGCCGGGCCAATCCGCCGGTGAACTGGCGTGCTACCGAAAGATAAAGATGCGCGGCAAGCGGCGACGACCACGTCTTGCCGCGACGCCCGCGTCCGCCGGTCTGGCGTTCGGCCATCAGTATTGCGATACCGCTTGCCGGGGTTTCACGGCGCAACAGTTCGCTGTTGGTGGAGTCCAGCGACCAGGCCAGATCGAGCGCAGCGATGCCGGCGCGGATATGCGCCGGCAGTGCCTCGACGATTGCGTCGGCCTGCAGCAATTCGAGCGGATGGCGCAACGCATAGCCGCGACCGGCCTGCGCATCGATTTCCACGCCCGCGTCGCGTAGCGCCTGCACCCGCTTCCACATTGCTGCCCGGGTCAGCCCTGCATCGCGCGCCAGCGCATCGCCGGACACCGGGCCGGCGATCAAACGCTGCAGGATTTCGCGTTCACTGCTCATGAGCGCTTGCGCAACAGGCGGACGCGCTCGAAGCGCGATTCGGAACCGGCGCGCAGCCGCCGCAGGTTGCCGCGATGGGTAAACAACACCAGCAGCGCGGCCGCGCATGCGAACAGGCGTCGCGCGTAGTCGACATCGCCCAGCCACGCCAACGGCACCACGCACGCTACCGCGATTACCGACGCCAGCCCCACATAACCCGAAGACACAAGAACCAGTATCCACGCAGCCAACAAGTACGGCACCGCACCCGGCCACAGCACCAGCAGGCCGCCAAGCAGCGTGCCCACGCCCTTGCCGCCGCGAAACCCATGCCACAACGGCCATACATGGCCGAGGGCCGCGGCCAATACGCTCGCATAGGGCAGCGCATGCGCGGGCAATGTTCCCTGCCCGCTGCCAAAGTGCAGACCCAGCCATGCGGCCAGTGCGCCTTTGCCAACGTCAATGAGCACCACGCCCAGCGCGAACTTCCAACCCTGGGTGCGCAAGGCATTGGTTCCACCGGCATTGCCACTGCCCTGGTTGCGGATGTCCACGCCGCGCAGGCGCCCGAGCAACAGGCTGCCCGACAGCGAACCGATCAGGTAGGCGACAAGGACAACGGCGGCACACAGGAACGAAGCAGGCATGCGGCGATTATGCGCGAGATGGGTGCCGCTTCATGGCGATGGCGCGGGCTGCACGGCAACGATCAATGCCCCGGGACCGGCGTGCGCGCCGATCGCCGCGCCGGTTTCGACCACATGGGATTCACTGATGTCGATGCGCGCGCGCAGTGCGGTGAGGAGGCGCTCGCCTTCAGTCGGGGCATCGCAATGGCCCACGATCACCCGCCAACGCACGCCTGCCGGCAACTTGCGGGCCACGCGGCGGGCGAAGGCCTCCGGCGCACGCTTGCGTGCAAACAACACGCTGGCAAGCCCCAGGGTTCCATCCGCGCGGACGCGCGCCACCGGGGTCAGCGCGGTGACCCTGGCCAGTGGTGCGGCCCAGGCAGGAATACGCCCGCCACGCACCACATGACTGATGTCGCGGGTCATCGCCCAGAGCAAGGTTTGCGGACGCAGGCGTTCGAGTTCCGCCAGGATCGTGATTGCATCGGCACCCGCCTGGGCCATTTCCGCCGCTCGCCAGACCAGCAAGGCTTCGCCGGCTGCGGCGTTGAAAGTATCGAAGACACGCACCCGCGTGCTGTCGGTGCGTGCGGCTGCGTGCTCGCCGGACTGCAAGGTGCCGGATACCGCGCGCGACAGGCCGACGTAGAGCACCTGCGGGTGATGGGCCAGCGCCAGCTCGAACTGGCGCATGAAATCCCCCGGCGGCGGCTGGCTGGTGCGTGGCAATTGTTGCGATTCCGCCATGCGCCGGTAGAACTCGTGCGTGGACAGGCCCACCTTGTCCAGGTAGTCGCGACCGTCCAGGTCCACCCGCGCCGGGACCACGCCAATCGCATGGCGCTCGGCGATGGCCTCGGGCAGGTCGGCGGCGCTGTCGGTGACGATGGCCACGCGCAAGCCCGAAGCCGCACTGCGCTGCTGGCGCAGCATGTCGTCGGCCTTCATCGCTTCGACCTGGCCAAGCGCGGCGCAGGCATCGAACAACGCCTGCGGATTCGGCACGTGCGCATGCACGCGCATGCGCTGCGCGCCCCCGGCGATGACGATGGAGTCCGCTCCAATCACTTCCAGCGCCAGGCGCAGGCGATCGCGATCCAGCGCCTCGCCCAGGAGCAGGCATTCACTACACCAGCGACGCTGTGGATCGACGTCGTGTTCGTGGATCACCGCGACGCGGGATTCATTGGCTGCGGGTTGGTGCACGCCACGCATGCGGATCGCGCGCGGACCACCCTCGACGAATTCGGCAATGCCTTCCAGCAGATCCACGAAGCCCTGGGCCCCGGCATCGACCACGCCGGCCTTCTGCAGCACGGCCAGTTGCCGCGGCGTATCGGCCAGCGCTCGGCGCGCGCGCGACAGGGCGCGGGCGAAGCCTTCGCGGGAACTGCGGCCTTGCGTGTCCACCGAGCTTTTTTCAAGCTCTTCCGCGAACGCTGTGATGACGCTGACGATGGTGCCTTCGACCGGTTTGGCCAGGGCCAGGCGGGCACTGGCCGCGCCATGGCGCACCGCCGCCGCCAGCGACTGCGCGTCCAGCGAGGGCAGCAGCTTCACGTGTTCTGCCACCCCGTGCAGGAACTGGGCGAGGATCGCCCCGGAATTGCCGCGTGCACCATCGATGGCGTCGTTGCCGACCCGTGACAGCAGTTCGCCGGCATGGCGGCTGCGGCGGCTGAGCGCGCCGTTGAGCACGCTGCCCAGGGTCGACGCCAGGTTGTTGCCGGTATCGCCATCGGCCACCGGGAATACGTTGATCTTGTTGAGCCCGTCGCGCGAGGCAATGACCCGGCGCGCGCCGGCGATCAGGGCGCGTCGCAGGGTGGCGGCGCCGAGGGAATTATTGACTGGCTTGGGCATGGACCCGGAGTCTGCATGAACCCACCGACGAGGCCTGCTGCAATGCAACAGTGGGCGCCGGCAGCGGGGCGCAAACCGCGCTATAGTTTCGCGCCGCCGTATTGCGGCCCCGCCGGGAGCTTGCCCATGCTGCGCCTCATCATTGCCCTGTTGCTGGTGTCCGCCAGCGCGCATGCCCTGGCCCTGAACAACCGTGCCGACAGCGTGGTGCCGAGCTGCCAGGCCACCGAGGCCATGGGCCGCGATGAACCCATCCAGGCGGCGGGCGTAGTCCATTCCACCAAGGCCACGGCCGCCCGCGGCAAGGGCGCAAAGGCGGCGATCAATCCCGGCAGCGGCGGCGGCAACGACGACGAGATCCAGCCACGCCTGCGCGGGTCCAAGTGGCACAGCTTCCTTCCCGGGATGTTTCGCTGATCGCAGCGTTGTTGAGAGCGCTGTCCGGCTGGTTGCGACGCCCGCCTGCCCCACTGGATCCTGCGCTATGGGATGGAATACGCCATTCGACCGCACTGCTGCAGACCCTGGACGAAACCAGCGATGCAAGGCTGCGGGTACTGGTTGCACTGTTCCTGCAGCGCAAGACCATCACTCCAGTCGCCGGACTTGAACTCGACGCCTGCGCGCGCATGCAACTGGCGGCACTGTGCTGCCTGCCGTTATTGGGGATCGGCGCGGACGGACTACGCGGCTGGTCGCAATTGCTGGTCTATCCGGATGCATTCCGGGTCCGGCGCAGCCACACCGACGCGGCCGGCGTACTGCACGAATACGAGGACGAACTGATCGGCGAATCCTGGGACAGCGGCCCGCTGATCCTGTCCTGGGCCGACGTGCAGGCCGAACTTGCCGATCCGCACGCCGGCTTCTGCGTGGCGATCCACGAAATGGCCCACAAGCTCGACGCCCTGGATGGCGCAATGGATGGAACGCCACCCCTGCCGCGGCCATGGAAACGCGAATGGGCCGCCGACTTCCAGCGCGAATACGATGGCTTCTGCAAGCAGGTCGACGCCGGCCACGACACCGCGATCGATCCCTATGCGTCAGAGTCGCCGGAGGAATTTTTCGCCGTCGCCAGCGAATACCACTTCTCCGCGCCGCAGCTGCTACGAGAAAACTTGCCGCAAGTCGCCGCGCACCTGCAACGTTTCTACGCCGGCGCGATGTAGGAGCGACGCAAGTCGCGAAATCGAGGAAACCCGCCGCCCGCAACATCCGCAACCCGAGGATTTCTCGCGGGTCGACTCCCGGGGCTTCGGATAGCGCATGGCCTTCGCGACTTGCGTCGCGCCTACATAAGCCGAATCGTCACGCACCCGCGCTGGGGGAGCGAAGCAAGTCGCGATGCGTGACAACGAAACCTGCGATGATTCCCAAGCTAGGCGGAACTCCCATTCGCGACTTATGTCGCTCCCACAATCGTCGTCCCACAGACATGCGCCGTGCTTACAGGCCCTGCGGCAGGATCACCTCGAAACGCGCGCCGCCCAGCTCCTGCGAGCGCCGCACCTGCAATTCGCCGCGATAGCCACGGACCAGGTCCTGGACGATCGACAGGCCAATGCCGTGGCCATGCACGCGCTCGTCGCCGCGCACGCCACGCTGCAGCACGTGGGCCACATCTTCCTCGGCAATGCCCGGGCCGTCGTCGTCCACCGCCAGCAACAGGCCGGCGCGACGATTGCCTACGGTCCTGGTGGGCGTAGCGGTCAACAGCACCCGCGAGCGCGCCCACTTGAACGCGTTTTCCAGCAGGTTGCCCATCAGCTCCTGCAGGTCGCCGGGCTCGCCGTGGAAGCGCGCCTCGGGGTCGATCTCGAATTCGCAGATCACGCCCTTGGCCGCATAGACCTTTTCCAGGCCACGCACGATTTCCTCGGCGTCTTCCTCGATCGGCACCGGCGCGGCGAACAGGGCGTGGCCGCTGGAAGCCGCGCGCGCCAGCTGGTACGACACCAGGTTGTTCATGCGCTTCAACTGCGTATCCAGCTCCTCGCGCAAAGCGGTGGCGTGGATGCCCTCGTCCAGCTGCGAGCGCAGCACCGCCAGCGGCGTCTTCAGGCTGTGGGCCAGGTCGGCCAGGGTATTGCGTTGACGATCGAGGTTTTCGCGCTCGCTGTCGATGAAGGCGTTGATGCTTTCGGTGAGCGGTTCCAGTTCACGCGGGTGGCGCTCGGTCATGCGGATGGCCTGGCCGCGCTGCACGCGGGTCAGCTCGTTGATCACCCGCTGCAGCGGTCGCAAGCTCCAGTTGAGCACCAGCACCTGCAATAGCAGCAGGAAAACGCCCGCCGCGGTCAGGTACACCCACAGCGCGCCACGAAAGGTGCGCAGTTGCGAAGCCAACACCTTGGAATCTTCGGAGATGTAGATGGAATATGGAAATTCGGCGTCCGGGCCGCGATTGGCGTAGACCGTACCCAGGCCAAAACGGTAAACGGTGCCTTCACTGCCATCGACCTGGGTCATCGGCACCGGGCCGTCGAAGAATTCCTGCAACGGATCAAGCATGTTGATAGCGGGTAGCGCCGGGCCCAGGGTGGAATCGGAACCCCAGCGTGCGTTGGGCAACCGCACTTCGGCATACAGTCCGCTGCCGGGCTGGTTGAAGCGCGGATCCACCGGCAGTTCCGGTGCTATCAGACTGCCATCGCGGCCAAACTCGACCTTGTTGGCGTACGACATGGCGTAGCCCTTCAGGCGATGGCGCAGGTTCTGCTCGGCGGTGCTGACAAAGGCCTTGTCCAGCGCGTAGCCGGCCAGGAACAGGAACGCGATCAGGCCAACACTGGCCGCCAGCAGTTGCCGGGCGCGCAAAGACCGCGGGCGCCACCCTGTGAAAGGATCGCGCCCGCTTTTTGCTGCCTCAGCGTCCGCCGGGCGCGGGGGCATCAGCCCTCGTGATTACGCGGAATAGCGAAGCGATAGCCGCGTCCGCGCACGGTTTCGATCGGCTTGAGTTCACCGTCCCCGTCCAGTTTCTTGCGCAGGCGGCCAATGAAGACCTCAAGCACGTTGGAGTCGCGGTCGAAATCCTGCTGGTAGATGTGCTCGGTCAGGTCGGCTTTCGAGACCAGTTCCCCGGCATGCATCATCAGATACTCCAGCACCTTGTATTCGTAGCTGGTCAGGTCGATGTTGCCGCCGTTGACGCTGACCGTCTGCGCGGCCAAGTCCAGGGCGACCGGACCGCATTCCAGGGTCGGCTTGCTCCAGCCGGCGGCGCGGCGCAGCAGGGCGTTGACCCGGGCCAGCAGCTCTTCCACGTGGAAAGGCTTGACCAGGTAATCGTCGGCACCCTGCTTCAGGCCTTCGACCTTGTCCTGCCAGCTGGAACGCGCGGTCAGGATCAGCACCGGGAATTTCTTGCCCTCGTCGCGCAGCGCCTTGATCAGCTCCATGCCCGACATCTTGGGCAGGCCCAGGTCGATGATGCCCACGTCGAAGGGCACTTCGCGACCCATGTACAGGCCTTCCTCGCCATCCTGCGCCGCATCAACGGCAAAGCCCTCACGCTTCAGGCGCGCGGCCAGGGTCTCGCGGAGGGGGGCTTCGTCTTCGACCAGCAATATGCGCATGGATTCTTCCTAATATGATACTGGCAGCCGGTTGGCCACGTTGATGAACAGGTTACGGCCTGTGCGGGTTATCGCCGCGTGCACGCGGCCCGGGTTCGGGGCCTGGGTCACCACGGCCACGGTCATCCGACCCGCGTCCGCGCCTGGGTTCTTCGTCGCGGGGGCGCTCGCTGGCGCGGCTGCGCGCCGGCTGCGGGTCGTCGTCCATGTAGCGGACCCGGCCACGGTCATCCATCACCTTGACCCGGTTGATCTCGCGGCCGTCGAACTGGACCCGCTCTGCTCCCAGGACCTGGCCGCCGGTCTCGCGCTGGGCGCGGCGCACCGAATCGGACAACGAAGCCCGGTTGAGGTTGGGCGGCGGGCTGTCCTGACGCTGCGGCGCGGGGTCCTGTTGAGGGCCGGACTGCGCCCACACGCCTGCGCTTGCCGCGGAAAGCGCGACCAGCAGGGTCAAGGGAAACAAGGAGCGGAGCAAACACTTCATAACGGAATCGTAACGGATTTCGATTTCCCTGAATGAACGGGAACCTTCACCGGTTGTAGTAAGGAATGGCCTGCGATTCTGGGCCGCAGCGGTGAATTCGATCTGAACTTGTCCACAGGCG
>JBDTPP010000081.1:0-13112 GCA_039932615.1 Pseudoxanthomonas sp. | reverse complement strand
CGGCTATGCGGATTTCCTGGCCGCCGCGGATCACCAGCGCGCGCGGTGCCGACAGATCCCTCAGCGATTCCAGCGCGCGCTGGGTCTTGCGCTCCTGGGCCAGGGTGATGCCGATGACCATGAACACGGCGAACAGCAGGAACGCTGCTTCGGCGCGGTCACCCAAGGCAAGGTACAGCCCGCCGGCGACCAGCAACATCAGGAACATGGGCTCGATGAGCACGCCGGCGACGATCGCGAACATGCTCTTCGGGGTGCTGCCCGGCAGCAGGTTCGGGCCGTTTTCGGCCAGACGCCGCGCCGCCTCGTCCGGGTCCAGTCCGCTCAGTTGCGGAGGTGGCAGCGGCTTGCTCTTGTTCATGCGGTGGCTCCGGCGCATCAACCGGCGCGCCTTTGGCATCGAGTGTACTGGCCGCAACACGATTGCCCCGTTGGGGCTTCGGTTCAATTGCGAATCAGCCACACTTGCCCGCTGCCAATGCGCGCAAGCCGGCTGGAGTCACGTGGTCCGCCGCGCATGCGGCTTGCTTGACCTATCCGCGTTGTGCCTCGTAATAGCGCTGCTATCCGGACGCTTACCACAGGGAAACGGGGTATCCACCGGTAGTAGCAAGGCCGGAGTGGTGGACGATGCTCGCAACCATCGACGCGTTTGGCACCGAGCGCCAGCCGGTGCTGCGCTCTACTGTCCTCTGCCATTGCACGTTCGCGTTGCCAAATGCGCGTAAAACGGCTCAAGGGAAGCGGCCGGAACGCTGGCTTGAATCATGGCGGGTCGAGACCCGCCCTCCGTACTCACGGCGCGTCAATGACGCTTGCGGTTGGTGATGCAGTTCGCGGTGGGTCAAGGCCCGCCCTCGGGGATGGGTCAGAGCGGGGTCTGGCTCAATTTCTCAGCGTACTGAAAATGAACCTGCGCTTTTTTTCAATCACACCATCATCATCGATACAAGCCTGACACTGCCACGCCTCCATACACCGCAAAGGCGTGTTCGGCTGATCCTGGACTGGACGATGACACCGATGGGAGAAAAAGATGGCTGTGAAACGAGGCGTATTGCTGCTTGTTCTGGCTGCCGCGACGTTGGCGGGACCTGCCATGGCGGTTGAAGAGCCCGCTTTCAAGCAGGTGCTGCGCGATGGCGACTTCGAACTACGCGACTACCCTTCACTCGTGGTGGCAGAGGTCACGGTGGCCGGCGATCAGAAGGAAGCCGCGAGCAATGGGTTCCGCTTGCTGGCGAACTATATCTTCGGGGCCAACAAGCAGCAGCAGAGCATCGCCATGACCGCACCCGTGGCACAACAGGCCGCCAGTGAAAAGATCGCGATGACCGCGCCGGTGGCGCAGACCCGCAATGCTGCCGGTACCTGGGTGGTGCGCTTCACCATGCCCAGCACCTACACCTTGCAAACGCTTCCGGTGCCCAACGACGCCAGGGTCAACCTGCGCGATACCGATCCTGCCCGTTTTGCCGTACTGCGCTTTTCAGGCCTGGCACAATCCGATACGGTCGAGGCCCGCTCAAAAGAACTGTTGGCCTGGGTGAATGCGCGCGCCTTGCGCGTCCGTGGCCCGGTCTCACTCGCCCAATACAATCCGCCGTGGACCTTGTGGCTCATGCGCCGCAATGAAGTCATGGTCCAGGTCCAACCTTGATTGCGTGCCAGGTTGAATATTTTCCAACGCGCAAAGCGTGTTGATTCGATTCATTCCCGGCGGGTCAACACCCGCCCTCCGGCATCGCTAGGAAGCGGGTTGGCCGCCGCAACCGGTTTGGGAACTTCCACTCCTACCCTTGTTCGCACAGAGGGAGTGATGGCTAAAGCCTCTCGGTTACGCCCGCCTGCTGCAGCATCCGGTTGAGCTGGTTACGGACATAGCGGCAGTCCTCTGCGCTGACCGCGCCGTCCTCGATCAGGTCCGCCTCACCCGCGAACACCGGCCAGAAATCATCTTCATCCTCCGAGTCCGCCAGCATGCTGCGAATGTCGGTCCTGAGTTCATGCAGGCGTGCGTCGATCTGGTTCCTGTCCATTGCCGGGTCTCCTGTGGCCAGTGCAGAGTTTCTGTCCCGATGGACTCAAAACCTGAGACAGGGTGCCGGCGTTCCCGCGCTCGCGCCGTCGCCACGCTCTCGGAATCTGAATATCACGGTGGGATACCCCCCGCCGAACCGCCTGGAGTACCCATGTGCTATTCCGCCCAAGTCTATGAAGGTTTCAAGCAATACGTCCGCAAGTTCGGCGCGGATATCGATATCCACCAGCATGTGAAGCTCTACGTGGAGCGTCGCGACGGCGGCAAGAGCAAGATCCCCAAGGCAATGGATGCAAATTTCCTGGATCCGCAGACTCCCGAGCAGCTGCAGATAAAGGCATTGATCGACGAATACAAAGCCGCCGAGGCAATGAAATGGCAGCAGCAGCTGTTCGCCCGGACCAAGCGCCTGGAGAGAAATGGGGCCAGGTTCATTTTGCCCCGCTCATGAAATCAACGTGACTCCTTCTTATGCGTCAGCGGTGGCACACCGCGCACGACGTATCCATTGCGTGCGTGCGTGCCAGCGCCTCGGGTCACGCCGTCTCCGACGTTGGCGCCCCCATCGCCGTTGCGCTCACCCACCAACGGGGACCAGGCCCGCTGCGGCGACGCCCGGACCTTCCACTCTCGTGGGCGGCAGGCGGCAATCGGCAACGCGCGGGAGAGGACAGCCTTGGCCGTACAACAGGACCGGCGACTGGCTCCACCGGGAGACCACCAGATCGCCACATCCGTCATGGTTGAGGTCGCCCGCCGCGAAATAGTTGACCCGACCAAAGTTCTGATTGGCGTCGATGACGTTCTCGGGCGTGAACCCGGCACTCGTCTGAAGGTAGTACCCGATATAGCCCCACCCGCTGTGCGCCATCGCGATGTCGGTCCTTCCATCGCGGTCGAGGTCGGCCGCGAGCAGGACCCCGGAACCTCTGTTCCTGGCGATATCGAGGCTGGACGCGAGGTTGCCCTGCGCATCCTGGAAATACACGTGCAGGCCAGCGCCATCCTTTGCTTCGTCCATCACCAGGTCGCCGCGACCGTCCGCGTTGAAATCGCCGACTGCGAGCGACGCCGTCTGGTCGGCATCGATTGGACGGGAGAGGATCACCGGTGCGCCGTACCCCCGGAAGCAAGTGCCGGGTAAATCCAGAATTCCTGCAGCGGCCTGCTGAAGATCGTGGCAAGAACCAGATCATCGAGTCCATCGCCAGTGACATCGCCCGTCATGCGGACCGCCGACGAGGGCAACGGCAGCGTCGACGTCGTGTCGATGCCGCCACGACCGTCGCCATAGAGGACCGTGGCCAAGGTGTTGCTCGAATCGACGAGAAGGTCGAGGCGACCGTCGCGATCAACGTCGGTCACGACGATATCGAAGGGATCGTCGACTGCAGCCGTGCTCGAAGCAAAGGTGCCATCCGCGTTCGAGCGGAGCACCAGGACACCGTTGTTGACGGTGGTGATGACATCGCCTACACCGTCGTGGTCCAGGTCGACGACCAGGAGCCTGTAGGCAAAACTGTTGTCCGATTCTGCGATCTTGACAGCCGAATCTAGACGGCCATCGCCACGCTGCTACGCCGCGTAGATCTCCATGCGCGCCTCCCACGGCTGGGGAGCGTAGCGCAGGGACAGGAACACGAGGTTGTCCCTTCCATCGCCCCAGATGTCGCCCACGGCGATAGAGCGCGCAGCGGCAGCCGCTGGATCCGAGAGGAATTCCGGCGCAGCCATGCAGTAGGGTTGCTGCTGGAGAGACACCGGCAGCATCGTCGGTGGTGCGATGCCCACCCGACTGCGTGGACGTGTGCGAGACGTTTCGTCGCCAGCCCAGGTGTTTGCGCCAGACGTCGCGCTTGCCGCAAGGCGGGCGTCGGGCGCTGTGCCTGCGGGGGCGCCAACACGGGAAATGGAGCACTGGCGAACGAGGTCGGCCAAGCCCTGCGAAGCCCACAGCAGACCAGCGCACATACCGCTGGCCACGATCACCCACACCGCACCCGATCGCTTGCGCATGTCCATCCCCAATGACATCCGGGCGGAGTATGGCGACAGTGGAGGGGGCGTTCGCCAGCGCAGACCCCGCAGGACGGGTCGAGCGACGCGATACCCATCGTCAGGATCGTAGGCTGGGTTCGTTTCACCAATCCAGCGCTGTTGATCGGTCGCGGCGGATCCCACGTCCGCACTTGCGATGGAAATATTCCCTGACTCCTTTTTTCCTCTGACGCACGCGAGCGCTAAACTACGCGCCACGAAACTACCAAGCCCAACAAGGAACCTCTCATGGCATTCACCACACTGGCCTCCGGCCTGCAGTTTGAAGACACCGTCGTCGGCACCGGCGCCGCGGCTGCACCTGGCCGCAACGTCACCGTGCACTACACCGGCTGGCTCTACGAAAACGACGCGCAGGGTGACAAATTCGATTCCAGCAAGGATCGTGGCGAACCCTTTGTATTCGCGCTGGGCGCCGGCATGGTCATCAAGGGATGGGACGAAGGCGTGCAGGGCATGAAGGAAGGCGGCCAGCGCACGCTGATCATCCCGGCCAGCCTGGGCTACGGTGCGCGCGGCGCCGGTGGCGTCATCCCGCCCAATGCCATGCTGATATTCGACGTCGAGCTGCTGGGGGCCTGAGGCCTGTCTTGTTTCCGGCGCGCGTAAGGCGGGTCAACGCTGCTCTAGGTGTGTGATGTCATTCGTGGCGGGTCAAGACCCGCGTTCCGGGATCTTTGCTTCGCGTCCCCCGTCCCCTCTGCTTCCGAACCTGCTTTCCCCCTCCCCCTCCGTCTCCCCTGTCGATTGCTTGCGCGCCCAATCGTCGTAGTGGGTAAGGACGTCCTCGATAACGCAAGGGAACAACTTCATGCCAGCGCTCAAGCAGTTTCAATGCTCGGTGGATATTTCCGCACCGGTATCCAGGGTCTACAGAACGCTGATTGAACCTGGCAGCTACACGCAGTGGACGTCAGCCTTCGGCGACGGCCTGTATTTCGAGGGGGCGTGGCAGAAGGGCCAGCGCATGCGCTTCCTG
The DNA here is from genome assembly GCA_039932615.1 of Pseudoxanthomonas sp. Lineage (GTDB taxonomy): Bacteria > Pseudomonadota > Gammaproteobacteria > Xanthomonadales > Xanthomonadaceae > Pseudoxanthomonas_A. Next base: position 8,034 of record JBDTPP010000081.1, on the reverse strand, counting down.
ACCCAGAGCGGGCATGGAGTGGTCTCGGAGATCGCCGAGAACAAACCGGACGAGTTCATCTCCCTGCGGAACCTGGGCTATATCGATGACGACGGCGTTGAAGACACCAGTAGCGAAGCCATCCTTGCCTGGACGCCTGCGTACGAGAACTTCACCTTCACCGCCACGCCGAAGGGAACGCGGCTCAGTGTCGACCAGGACCTGACGGACGAGTTCGAAGAGATGGCGGAAGCCTGGCCACGTGCACTGGGAATACTCAAGTCGCTGTGCGAACGCGCGTAGGGTGGGCTGATTCGAATCATCCGGTGTGATCCGTGCGACGGCCCGAAGGCGGGTCAAGACCCGCCCTCCGGAATCCTTGTCAGGTGCGACGTGCGTAGGGTGGGCTGATCCCAATCATCCGGTGTGATCCGTGCGGCGGCCTGCAGGCGGGTCTCGGCCCGTCTTACGGAAAAGCCAAAGCGGCCAAGGTTGCAGAGATCCCCTTTCTTCCCCCTTTGCTTCCTGCAGCAAAGAAAGAAGGCCTGCCAATCTCGATCACTGGGCGTAAGTTCGCCGCTCAGTCACCCTCCGGCCCTGGATAGTCGCTTCCGTACACCGCCTTGCGGATGTCGTGATGCAGCGTTCCGTCGAAGGGCACGCTCTGGGCGAAGAATACGGCGGTCAGCCGGTTGGCCGGGTCCACCCAGAACAGCGTCGAAGGTTTCCCGTCCCAGAAGAATTCACCCACGGCGCCGCGGTTCTCGTCCGCATCCCGTGGCTGGCCGGTGCGGACGAAGAAATCGATGCCGAAGCCGCCGTTGCCCTTGCCGGGCAGCCATGATCGCCCGGTCACCCGTGGGTCGAGCTGATTGGTGGCCATCAACCGGACGGTGGAGGGCTTCAGTATTCGCACCCCTTCCAGCGTTCCGTCGTTCAACAGCATGCGGGCGAAGCGCATGTAATCGTCCAGCGTTGATGCCAGGCCGGCGCCGCCCATCGTCAACTTCCTGGGCGCGAAGTTCAGCTGCCGCGTGCTCTGGTCCGTGGCGCGTTCCAGGGCGCCACCGCCTTCCCGGTTGTACAGAGCCGCCAGTCGGCCGAAGCGTTGTTCCGGCTGGGTCCAGCCGGTGTCATGCATGCCGAGCGGTTGCAGTACGTGGGCCTGCACATACGCTTCGAACGGCTGCCCGCTGAGCGTTTCCACCAGCAACGCCTGCACATCCACGGCGGCGCTGTACTGCCAGCGGGTACCGGGCTCGAACAGCAGGGGAACCTGGGCAAGACGTCGGCCGAACTCGGCCAGGTCGACATCCAGGGCCAACGGGTCCAGGCGTGCGAATTCCTGCTCCGGGAAACTGTCACCGCCGCCATAGCCGAAACCGGCTGTATGCCGCAGGATGTCGCGGATCAGGATGGGCCGGTCGGGTGCCTTGAGGATGGGCTTGCCGGCCGCGTCGGTACCGGCGAAGACGCGGGTCCGGCCGAACTCGGGGAGATAGCGGCTGAGCGGATCATCCAGCCCGAACTTGCCCTGTTCCCACAGCTGCATCAGCGCGACTCCGGTGACCGGCTTGGTCATGGAGAAAATCTGCACCAGTGTGTCGCGGCGCATGGGGCGCTGCGCCTCGCGATCGGCATGGCCCGCGGTGCCGAAGTAGACCTCTCTGCCGTCTATCCACACCAGCGCGGACACACCGGCGGCACGTCCGCTCGACACCATGTCGGCCAGCGCGGCGTCGATCTGCGGTTTGTCGATTTTTACCGCAGCCGATGCAGCGCCCGCCGGCGCGGCCGGGGTCGCTGCAGCCGTGTGCAGTCCAAGCAGTACCAGCGTCGCCGCTGCCATCATCAAACGTGCCATGAACCCTCCGGTGTGCGTTGAATGCTGTCTACCGTGCTGGACTTGCAGCGGAAGTCACCCCCGGCGCCTGCCCCTCAGCCGAGAATACAGCGCTATAGCAAAAGGGATCAGGTTCATTTTTCCTGGCTATTTCCGTTCTCTCAAGGAATGAACCTGACCGCTTTGATCAGGAGGGTATTACCCGAAGCTCTGCATCTGCGGCCAGGCTTGCGCCCAGTCGATGTCCAGGTCGCGACAGACATAGATGTCGGGATGGCCGCTTTCCTCATTCTCGACGCCATGCGGGATGCGCACCCTGCCGGCAAGCGTGCAGGTCGCAGGCGTATCGCGGATACCCTGGGCATCGTCGCCCAGTACGATCACCGTGGTTGGCGGCGTCGTACCGTAGCCGCGATACCAGTAGGAATTGATGCCGCTGATCGCACGCGGCAAGCCGTACTGCGTGCCGTAGCGGTTGATCGCGCCAGCCTCGCCGTAGTTGTTGGCATAGATGGCCGTGTGAGCGCGCTCTTCATTGGGCAATGCGCGGTAGACCGCGGCGACCTGCGCCGCAAGTTCAGGCCAGCCGACCTGCTCGGCGAAGTTGTCGTGGAAGTGGCGGGAGATGCGCCACCCCTGTGAGCCGATTGGCGCCAGCGGCAGCGCCACCAGCGCGGTGGCCACAAGTGCAGAGAGCAGCAACAGCGCCGTCGCTCCGTGCGCCAGCATCGCCATTCGCGGACGCAAGCGCGCGATGCCACGTTCCAGTACCACCGCGCCGGCTGCCAACAACATCGGATAGGCAGGCGCCAGGTAGTAGTCGCGTGCGCTGGCCAGCCAGAACAGCACCAGCGCGCTCACATACAGCCACGCCAGCAGGCGCCAGCGCAGCGCATCCTTCGCCAATGCGAGCCAGGCAAGCCCCAGCACCCACAAGGGCGCCAGCAGCGGACCGGCGCCTACCAGCAGTTGTCCCGTCAGAAACCCGCCGGTGCGCCCGATGCGCACATCGCGCGCATGGATATGCTGGACGAAGTCGAGATAGACGAATCCGTGCTGCCACTGCCACCACGCATTCGGCGCGAATACCAGCAGCGACAGCGCCGCACCTGCCCACGGCCATGGCCCGGCAAGGTGTCGGCGTAACGGCGTCGCCAGCATGGCCACGACGATGCCGGCGACACAGAACAGCATCGTGTAGCGCGTCATCATCCCCAGCCCGATCACCACGCCAAGACCAAGCCACCAGCGCCGGCTGTCGGACGGATTGCCGCCGTCGTTGGCCAGCTTCAGCAGCAGCCATGCGGCCAGCACCCACCACAGATAGTCGGGGCTCGTATATTGCAGCATCGAGCCTGCCAGCATCGAGAAGGGAGTACAGGCGACCGCGACCGCGGCCACGACCTGCGCCACGCGCTGGCCACCGAGTTCGCGTGCGATCAATCCGGCGAACAACGTCGCCAGGCTCTGGGCCAGTGCCGAGGGCGCACGGAAGGCCCCCAGGGAATCGCCGAACAACTGCATGGAAACGTGTGCCAGGAACGGCGTCAGAGGCGGATAGGCGACATAGCCCCAGGCCAGGTCGTGGGCATCGTCGAGCACCGCGAGTTCATCGCGATGGAAACCGTATTGGCCGTTGCTCAGCAGGTGCAGCAGCAACCGCACGATTGCCAGCGCGAGCAGAATGCCAAGGCTGGTTCGGGCCAGGTTGCCGCGCGGTGCTGTCAGACGTGTCGTTGCCATGCCGGATCCCCTGGACGAGAAGCGCAAGCTTACAGGCCCGGTTGCTGGCGTCCCCATGCCGGATGTCATTGCTGCTTGACTGAGTTTTTTCAAAAAAAGAAAAACGAGTCAGGTGCATTTTTCGCCTCACGGTGGGCGAACTGACGGGACGTGGCTTGCCTCGGTCCTGCAAGTGGAGCGAACGATGGCCGCTGTAGCGGGGCGCTGTTCAAACAGGCGCCAGCAACCGGGCAAGCTGGACTTTCCTGCAGTCGGCGAATCCAGGCAGGTTTCGAAACCAACCACCCAACATGGCAGGCACTTTTGCGCGGGGCATCGGGCAAGCCCCCTATACTGCTTGAGGCAATCATCAGGCACGGCTTCTTCCATGACTGCATCCGCATCGTCCAATCCCGCTGCAGGATCCGACGTCGAAAGCCGCAGCCGCCTGCGCCGCTCCATATCCAATACGCTCAAGGGATCGGCGGGCAACCTGGTCGAGTGGTACGACGTCTACGTCTATTCGGTCTTTGCCACCTATTTCGAGTCGCAGTTCTTTTCGCCCGAGGACAAGAACGCGACCTTGTTCATCTGGGCGATCTTCGCCATGACCTTCCTGATGCGGCCGCTCGGCGCGTGGTATTTCGGCCGTTTTGCCGATCGCTATGGACGTCGCCTGGCGCTGACCGTCTCGGTCACGATCATGGCCGCCTGCTCGTTCGCCATTGCGATCACGCCCAGCATGGCCAGCATCGGCATGGCGGCGCCGATGATCCTGTTGCTGGCGCGCCTGGTGCAGGGCTTCGCCACCGGCGGCGAATACGGCACCAGCGCCACCTACCTGTCCGAAGCGGCCATTCCCGGCCGGCGCGGATTCCTGTCCTCGTTCCATTACGTCACCCTGGTCGGCGGCCACGTGCTGGCGCAGGTCACCCTGCTGGTGATGCTGAAGTTCTTCGATACCCCGCAGATCTCGCAGTGGGGCTGGCGCGTGGCCTTCGCCATTGGCGGCATCGCGGCCATCGTGGTGTTCTGGATGCGGCGGACCATGGATGAATCGCTGGGTGCAGACTCCATCAAGGCCGCCCGCAGTGGCCAGGCGCGCGCATCGGGCTCACTGCGCGAGCTGCTCGTCCACCAGTGGCGTCCGCTGCTGCTGTGTTTCCTGATCACCGCCGGCGGCACCGTCGCCTTCTATACCTATTCGGTCATCGGCCCGAAAATGATCCAGGGCCTGTTTGCCGGCGGCGACGTGATGACCGGCGTTGTCCTCAACCTGATCGCGTTGATCGTGCTGATGCTGCTGCAGCCGGTGGGCGGCTGGTTGTCGGACATCGTCGGGCGCAAGAGCCTGCTGGTGTTCTTCGGCGTCGGCGGCGTGCTCTACACCGGATTCCTGGTGCTGGCGCTGCCGCAGCAGACCACTTGGTTGCCCGCGTTCGCGATCCTCACCCTCGGCTTCGTGATCCTGACCGGTTACACCTCGATCAACGCCGTGGTGAAGGCCGAGCTGTTCCCCACCCACGTGCGCGCGCTCGGCGTCGGCCTGGGCTATGCGCTGGCCAATTCCGCGTTCGGCGGCACCGCGCCACTGCTGTACCAGGCCGCTTTGCGCACCGACCGAGTGATGCTGTTCGTGGCCTACGTCACCGCGGTGATCGCGATCTCGTTGTTCGTGTACCTCTTCTGCCTGAAGAACAAAAGCGCGAACTGGCTGGATGATGCCGCAGCCATGGATCGCCGGACCGCGCGTTGAAGCGTAGAAGGGTTCAGGGTCATTCTTCCGTAGTCTCAAGAATGAACCCGATCCCTTTCACTCAAGGCCTCAGGTTTCTGGCGGATCGCTTGCGCCGGGCTGCACTTCCGGATCGTTGCGTTCCTCGCTATGGCGCTTGCCAGGTTGTTCTCCGGGAAGGTGCTGGTGTTCCAGCGCAGCGTCGCCTTGTGACGGATCCAATTCAGGGGGCAACTCGGTTTTCTTCAATGTGCTCATCTCTGCACTCCAGGACTTGCGCGGACGATCCGGCGGTTTCGCAATTACCATACATCGAGCTATTCGCCACCCTACACCATGGCTTAACGCGCCCAGCCGGCACGGCGTGCCGCACGGGTGAAAAACGCGCAAGTCGGGTCGATCCATTTCATCCGGTGTGCGTCCACTGAACAAGACCGTTGTTGGGCCCCACTTCAAGCGTTGCGCACCAACTCGCCATGTCTTTGCTTCACCTGCAGGAAAAACCGCACCATCTCTGAGGACGCGTCGGGCCCCTGCGGATCGGTGTAGGTGCCACGGGTGCTGCCACCCGACCAGGCGTGGCCGGCGCCGTGTATTTGCCAGTATTCGGCCTGAGGATCGCCCATCGGTGTCGTGTAGACAGAGCGCGTGTAGGCGCGTTCGTTCCCGGTCGCGTTTTTTTGCGTACTTGCCTGCAATACCGCGCCGACCGCTGCCGTCGCCTGCTTCACCAGCGCCTCACCGTTGACCGCGGCCACGGTGCGGTCGGCGTCGCCCTGGAAGATGATCAGTGGCACGACCGGTGCGGTTGGGCGGCCGCCTTGCACGTTGTTCGCGTTGGTGTCCGCCGCCACTTGCGCCAAGCCCTGGGTGCCGCCCATCGCAGCAAAGGCGGAAGGCACATCGCGCGCGGCGCGATACGGCAAGCCCGAATGGGCACCGACAGCCGCATACAGTTCCGGGTAGGTGGTGCCCAGGATCACGGCCATCGCCGCGCCTGCGGAAAGTCCGGCCACGTAGACGCGTTGTGGATCCACGGCATGTTGCTCAATGAGTTCGCGGGTCAGGCCGGCAAGCAAGGCAGGCTCTCCCGCAGAGCGACCCTGGTCGCCGGGGCGGAACCAGTTCCAGCATTTCGACCCGTTGGCGTTGGCCGATTGCGCGGGGTAGGCCACCAGCAATCCATGCTGGTCGGCCAGCGCATTCATGCGCGTGCCCGCGGCGAAATCGTCCGGAGACTGCGTGCAGCCATGCAGCATCAACAGCAGCGGGTAGCCGGCTTCCGATGCGGGATCGTAGGCGGCAGGTACATAGAGTTTGTAGCTGCGCGTGCCGGCGTGGTTGGAGAACGAGTGCTCGACGAAGGTGCCCGGTTGCGCTTGCGGCGTCGGTGCCTGCTGTTTGAACTGGAGCTCGGGCCCCGCCGACAATGACGGCCCGCTGGCGCGCGGTGTTGGCGCTGGGGCAGGGGCAGGAGCAGGAGCAGGAGCTTTCAACAGTCCTGCAGATGCCAGTGCCGCATTGATGGTCTGGCTGATGCTTGATTCCAGCCCGTTGCGGGCGGCAGCGGGGGCACGCGCGCCACCCGCAGCGGGCATGCGTGACAGGAGTTTCGATAACAGGGACATGCAGTCTTCCAGGTGGGTTGCTGCATCGCAGCATGTGTCTACTTTCGCCGCTGGCTCGTTAGCTGGGAATGAGGACACGGTGGGGTCCCATGCTCGATGACGCTCTGGTGCCACAACAGGCCTGGGCGCGAAGCCACGAGCATTGCAGACGTCCTTGTGGCGTTCCAAAGGCGGGTTTGACTTTATAAAAGCAGAGCCGGTCAGCCCGCCCTACCGATTCGGGTAGGCTGGGTCTTGACCCGCCTTCTGTCTCTGTGGTTTGCGGGGCTCACGGCAAGCAGCCGTATCTGCGCATCTTCTTGGACAAGACAGTTCCGCCCCTGCCCATTCCTTGCCACGTTGCGCTCACGATGCCCGCAACGTCCTGCCATCCCAGGCGGTCCTGTTCGCGCATTGCGCTGTAACGAGCCTCAAGACCTGGAAATAAATCGGCCGGCTCTCGCTCGCGATGGCTGAGAAACGTGTCGTACCGAAACTTGAAATTCGCCACGGAAGCATCGCAAGGTAATCGGCTATGGACGAAGCTGCGGTAGTGGTAGCAGCTTTGCCAGCGGGCAAGTTCCGCGACAATGTCCAACGTCACATCCGGCGCCAAGCGCCGGTTGCGTTCAGTTGAAGACTTGGGATACGACCTGTGGGCTCGTCACTCCCGCCGCTCCAACCAAAGCGGCTAAGACAGTTGTCCATCATTTTTTCAAGGTTGCGCCCGTTTTGCTTTTCAGGCTTTTGCAGGTCGGCTTGGGCTGGTGCTGCAATTGCACCGGATGCTGGCCCAGTGGCGTGGCCACAATCAGCTTGCTGCCGCAGTAACCGCGGCACGGTGGCGTGTTGAATGCAGGCTTTCGCGCGGCCAGGATCAACAGCACCTGTTGCTGCCTGCCGCGTTGATGTTTCGGGGTGTAGGGGGCCCGAGCTTCAATCAGATCGTTTGAGCATCGATTTCAGATTGGCGAAAGGATTGCTGGTTGCCGCGGCCGGTGCATCCTCGGCCACAATAGCGCGGACGCCGGTGTGGTCGATGTACCTCGAATGTTCGTTGTCGTGGCAGTACAGGCAAAGCAACTCCCAATTACTGCCGTCGGCCGGATTGTCATCGTGGTTGTGGTTGCGGTGGTGCACCGTCAACT
>JBDTPP010000080.1:0-13269 GCA_039932615.1 Pseudoxanthomonas sp. | reverse complement strand
GCCGCGGTTCCCAGGCAATCCAATTCTATGAGGCAGCTTTTGGTGCCGATGTTGTATATCGCGTAGACGACGATTCCGGCGCGGTGGTAGCGCAGCTATCTGCTTCAGGCGCAGAGTTCTGGGTCGCTGATGAGTCGCCGGAGCATGGCAACTTCAGCCCGGAATCTTTAGACGGATCTACCTGCAGAATAGTGCTTGTCGTTGAGGATCCTGAAACTGTGTTCAAGCGCGCCATCGCTGCAGGCGCCACAGAAGTTTGGCCCGTTGATCATAGGCATGGTTGGCTCATCGGTCGCGTCGTTGACCCATATGGGCACCACTGGGAGATAGGTAGGCCGCCCTCATGAATCGGGAAGCTCCACCTGACAATTCATTCGAGCGGAACCCGCGTCGCGGGTCGGCTTAATTCAGGTGTTAGGCAGCAAGATCATTTTTCTCTCTCCGGAACCAAAGAATGTCGAGTGATTGGACTCCCGTATCCCATGAGAATTGCCACGAAGTGCAAGGGCTCTTCTACCACGGCACCAAAGCCAAGCTTTCAATTGGCGACTTGCTAACTCCTGGAAACCCTTCCCACTTTGAAAATGGGCGTGTTCTCAAACACATCTACTTTGCAGCTCTAATGGAACCCGCAATTTGGGGAGCAGAACTCGCCGTGTCACTGTCCGGTTCAGAGGGCCGCGGCTACGTATACATTGTCGAACCAGTCGGAACGTTTGAGGATGACCCGAATCTTACGAACAAGAAATTCCCGGGGAACATAACAAAGTCATACCGCTCAACCGAGCCACTCAGAGTTGTAGGCGTGGTAGAGGACTGGGAGGGCCATCCTGCTGATGTCCTGCAGAAGATGCTGGATTCGTTGGAAGACCTGAGACGCCGTGGTCTTTACGTCATTGAAGACTAGCCATTTCTGCCTAACAAATCGTTCAAGCCGAGACCGCTTCGCGGCTCGGCTTAGAAGGTGACGTGTACCATCACGCCGTGCCGCGCAGCGGTCCGGCTTAACTCAGCCGTTAGGCCTCACCCTCAAGATCGAGGAAGAACGAAATGCGAGCGTACGTGTCAGTAACTGGTGTTCTGTTCGCCCTCATTGTGATCGCCCACATCGCCCGTATGGTCACGGAGGACGCTCAGCTGGCCTCAGACCCGATTTATTTGCTTATTACGGCAATCAGCGCGGCACTATCGCTCTGGTCGTGGCTTGTTTTCCGCCACTCAAGGCCAGGTGCGTGAGCCCTAAAAATTCATTCAAAGCGAACCCGCTTCGCGGGCCGGCTTAACTCAGGCGTTAGCCGCACATTCGCGCTAGCCATCCCAGCAATCACGCTGCGGCGTGAACACCAAGTTCCGTCGCAGCAATCGCCTTCTCCACCAACCCCCAATCCGCGCCCGGCTTATGCGCGCCTTCGCTCAGCACTTGCCGGTAGGCACGACCGCCGGGTTGGCCGTGGAACAGGCCCAGGATGTGGCGGGTGATGTGCTTGAGGGCGATGCCGCGGGCGAGTTTGTCTTCAACATACGGTCGCAATGCACGCAGCAACTGCGCGCGTGGCTGCACTTCGGCGCCGGACAGTGCCGCGTCCAGGCGATGCAGCACGTAGGGGTCGTGATAGGCCGCGCGGCCCAGCATCACCCCGTCGACGTGTTGCAGATGCTGCAGCGAATCCTCGACCGTGGCGATGCCGCCATTGACCGCGATGGTCAGCGCCGGTCGCTCGCGCTTGAGCCGGTAGGCCCAGTCGTAACGCAGCGGCGGCACCTCGCGGTTCTCCTTTGGCGACAGGCCCTGCAGCCACGCATTGCGCGCATGCACGAAGAAGATCCGGCAACCGGCCGCGGCCACGGTGTCGATGAAGGCGGCGAAGCGATCGTAGTCGTGTTCCTCATCCACGCCCAGGCGGCATTTCACGGTGACGGGGAAGTGCCTTGCAGAACCGGCGACGTTTTCGATCATCGCCGCCACGCAGTCGGCGACCAGCGCCGGTTCCTTCATCAGGCACGCACCGAAACGCCCGGCCTGCACGCGGTCCGAAGGACAGCCGACGTTGAGGTTCACTTCATCGAAACCATGTTCCTGGCCGACTCGCGCCGCCTGTGCCAGCAATGCGGGGTCGCTGCCACCCAGCTGCAACGCCACCAGGTTCTCGGTTGGATCGCGCGCCAGCAGGCGCGCACGGTCACCCTGCAGCACCGCATTGGCATGGACCATTTCCGTGTACAGCCGCGCACCCGGCGCCAGCAGCCGGTGAAACACCCGGCAGTGACTGTCGGTCCAGTCCATCATGGGTGCCACCGACAATCTTGTTTCTTTGTAATTCAATTCTTTGTCCAGAAAAAATAAAAGGCCATCGACGGGCGATATTCACTCTAGTGTGCACTCGATTTCGCCCTATTTCACCTTGCCAAGCCCCTTCCGCGCGTGCTGGGCGCGCACGGGTTGGACTCCAGATCGCCGGGCTGATCAGAAAACAGGAGGCACGTCGGCTGCCTAACGCCCACCCGATCACTCGACCATCCGGACCGAACAGTCCATTGATGCGACGAAGCGTTCAACCGATTCTTCCTTCATCCACGCGTTGAATCAGTGAAAAATGCGGCGTCCAGCGCTATGCCATCCCGTTTTCCATCTCCCAAAGCCTGCTATGAACGCCGAAGCGCCTGCAACAGGATCACATTCTTCCGGCTATGGGTTGCTGTTCCTGTTCGGCCTGGTAGTAGGCGTGTTGGCTACCGCCTTGGCAATGCGCGCGATCAAGGCGCGCCATGAACCGTTCCCGGGTAGCGTGATGCAGGTGATGGAAAAGCAGTTCAGTCTTCTCGACGGCAACATCGCATCGAATCGGTAGCCGTTCTTGATTTTGTAAGCGGGTCCGAAATCCACGCCGCCATGGGAGAAGGGCTTCCAGTCTGCATGCCCTGGCCAGTGTGCCTGGGAGCGCCGATCAGGGATTGCAGTAATCGCAGCGGCCTGGATCTGCAAACCTGCGGCCAGCACGTTCGCGGAGCGTGCGATGCGCGCATTTGACGCATCCCAGTATCTCCGCGCGCGATTCCTCGGTCGGCGCCCCGCAGTCTTCGCACGGCAGTCCCCTGACCTGCTCGACCACCCAGAAGCCGGGTGCGGCGCAAGCCGGGCAACGACTGCACAACCTGGACGCCAGGTCCTCGGCTGCCATGCGGATGTTGTGCTGGCGAGTCGGATTGGCATGCGCGCGCACGTCGGTCTCAATGAATACAAAACCGCCCGTCGACTGATTGCTGGCCCATGAGAAGCTCGCAGCCAGCTCCGTCCAACTGCCAACACCCTTGCGTATTCGCGCGTCCTCGGCGCTCTCTGGACGGACCGCGATTCCATGGCCGGGAAATCCCCATTGCCGGGCGAACACTTCGACCGCCGTCCAGTCATCCGTCAGCAGATGGGCAAAATTCGCCTTGCCGGACGCCATGCCAACGATTTCCAGGCCAACAATATCGTCGATCCACAACAGGCACTCGACGTTCCAGGGGAACATTCCCGTGAACGGATCCGGCCCGAATGCGCCCTCACTGGCCACACCAAGCGGCCAACCGGAAATGTCCATGCCCATGCGCGCCTTCCTGCGCGCTGCATCGATCTGCGTCCCGGCCCGCGGTATCTCGCGGGTGAACGTTCCGAGCCGGTCCGTGTCGTAGCCACCGATCAGCTCGACCCGGCACCCGAGGCTGGCGTCCAGCACCGGCGCGATGATCCGCTCCTTGCCATGCTGGGTCAGCAGGGCCACCGCCTGGTCGTGGTAGCGATGGTCAGAAGTAGCCTGCACGCTTCTTGCTCTCAAGCGACCCTCCCCCATGGTTATCACCCAGGCGTGCGTTGCGCTCGGAGTAGCGCGAAGCCAGCGTCTCCTGCAGAACGGCTTCCAGTCCGACGGCATCGGATGCCACTGCACCCGTGACCGGCCAGCAACCCAGGGTCCTGAAGCGGACGTTTCGAACCTGCAACTCGTCGCCATCCTGCCAGCGCATGCGGCTCTCGTCGTCGACCACGATCAGCGTGCCATTGCGCTCGACCACCGGGCGCGGCGCCGCCGAATAGAGCGGCGCCAGCTCGATCTGGTGGGCCAAGGCATAGGCCAGGACATCGGTTTCAGTCCAGTTGGACAACGGGAACACGCGCGCCGATTTTCCATCGGCCAGCCGCATGTTGTAGAGGCGCCAGAGCTCCGGGCGCTGCTGGCGTGGATCCCAACCGTGGTTGACGTCACGCACGGACACGATGCGCTCCTTAGCGCGCGACGCCTCCTCGTCGCGTCGGGCGCCTCCGAGAATGACATCGAACCGATCCTCGTCCAGGGCGCGCTTGAGCGGCTCGGTACGCATGCAGTACGTGTAACGTTCGCCATGATCGAACGGATTGATACCCGACAGGCGCCCTTCTTGGTTGGCGCCGACAATGAGCTGGAAACCATGCCTTCGCGCAAACTCGTCGCGAAAGGCAAGCAGCGACCGGAATTCCCACGTGGAGTCGATGTGCAGCAGTGGCAACGGTGGCCGCGCCGGATGGAAGGCGCGCAAGGCAAGATGCGCCAGCACGGTGGAATCCTTGCCCGCGGAAAACAGCAGCACCGGTCTGCGGGCCTCGGCCACTGCTTCGCGAATAATAAAAATGGCCTCGCTTTCCAGTGCCCACAGGTGTCGGTAGCAAGTGGCCTGCCAGCCCTGCACGGGTTCCGCCTCTGCGGGCGCGGCAGCTGGGCTCACGGGAACCTTGGTCATGAGACTGGCTCTGCCACCGCCAACGCTGCGCTTGCGGTCTTGTCGGGATGGCCCGGCCCAGCCGCACGCTGCAGGCGGGCGCGCATTGCATGTGCCGCGTTGTCGTCGGGCGGCGGCACTACGACCTGCACTTCAAGTCCCGGTTCATCGGCTTGCCGCAAGCGCCGGTAGTGCTGTTGCGCCTGTCTGGAAGGGTGCGGATCAAAGTCGAGCCGCGGCACCGCTGCCTTGGGGATCTGCGGACGCCGCGCCGCAAGCAGGCCGACGCGACAGCCCGCAGCAGGCCACCTTTGCCCTGCTTGCACCTGGTGCTCGCTGGTGCTCGGCAATGCCCTCTTTTGGACGCGTATGGGGACCTCTTCGCACCGGGGCAGCAAACAGTGGCTTGGCCATGGGCGCGTACCAGGTTGCGTGTGCTGGGACGAGGAAGATGCCCGGTTATTGCATCGGGGCGCAGGACGTGGGTCGCGCCCGCCGATCGGTTGACTACTGTCGAATCAATGCCGACCGGGCAGGGTCCGCTATCGACTGCCAGTTCGACAGCGCGTCCCGGTTCCTGGCGGACGTGGTCCGCCGGGGTCGGGCCTGGCCGCCCGTAATGGTTGGCCGCGGGCGCCGCAGCGCTGACTGCGGTTGGAAGATGCTCGGTGGGCGACGGAGTCATGTGGCCGGTTGCCACCGCAGGTTGCCGATGCAGCGTTGTATTGCGCTGCCATCGGTCATGGCAAAGAGATGCAGCCAGCCGTTGTCGACCAGTTCGCGTACTGATTCGTTCTTTGCCATCACTGCGTTGATGGCGTCAACGGGTGCGGCGATCACGACCGATAACCGGAGGGGTTCGTGGATCAATCGCTCGCCGTCGTGAAGTGATTGCCAGGACAATCCTGTCCGCAGGTCGCCACCGTTGCCTTCGAGCACCCCCAGCGTGCCAGTCACGTTGTGCAGCACCTTGTTGCCGCAACCGAACACGCGGTTGTCCACCGTCGATCCGTAGTACTGCAGGCTGATCCAGCTGGCCACCACCATCGGCGCGGTCATGATCATTTCGAGCACCCCGAAGTCGTGGTCCTGGCGCCAGTCATACGAGTGCAGGAAAGCCCGGCCGCCCAGGTCAAGCGCCTCGCTGAAATGGCGCGGCGCGGCGATGAAGCTTGCACAGCCAGCCAGTCCCCATTCCGGCCGCACCTGACTCCAGTCGCGGCTGCGGGCAATGATCTGCGCATCGACCGGCCGGCGCGGATCCAGGTTCAGCAAGGCCGCGCGTTCGGCGCGCGCCGCCCGTCCCGCCGTAGCCAGCCATGACTGCAACCGGAGCAGTTCATCGCGATGACAGGCCGGTAGCTCTTCGGTCTGGAAGAGGGTGACGCGGTCGGTCGTGGTGTCGTGGAGGCAGCCGAGGAACACGGTGTCTGCAGGAATCACGATGCCGCGCGTAGCCAGGGTCGAACGTACCTGCGGATCATTGAGGATCGCTGCAGCCGCGCGCGCATTGGCTTCGCCGGAATGACCGCCGCAGGCGCCGCAATCCAGGCCGCTGGCGTGCGGATTGTTGACCGTGGAAGCGCCGTGTCCGACCAGCATCACCAGTCGGGCGAAGTCCTGTCGCAACGACATTGCGGTCAATACGGCTTCGGCCAACGCAACCTTCGACTCCTGGGTGAAGCCGGTCGGGCGACCGCCGACATTCCCCGCAGCAGTGTCCGGTCCAAGGCGTTCCCGTAGCGGCGCGTCGATGCCATCGGTTGCGGGATGCGGCACGGTCCGGGTCAGGCCGAACCCGTCGGTCGCCAGCTTGATGAGGTACATCCAGCCCATCGTTTCAACAAAGGCGAAGCAGGAGACCGCCGCCATCCTGAACGTCTTCCAGGCATTGGCAGCACGGCGTCGCAGCGAACGCAAACCGACGATCCGTGCCTGCTCGGCGGCAGACGCGCCCTGCACGGTTTCGCATACGGTGAATTTCGGCGTCAGCAGCACCGGGCACTGCGCCCGGCCATGGTCCTGGCCCAGTGGCACGTATTCGATGGGCAGGCCGAAAAAGCCGGCAAAACCTATCGTCTCCACTTCCGCTGATGCATGCTCGAAGGCACGCCGGAATACTTCGGAGCGTACGTCGATGCAGAAGGCAGCCTGCACCCCCCTGCGCTGCATCGCGGCTTGCCGCCGCGGCTTGCACAGTTCGGCGACCAGCCCGCGTTGCCAGGAGAACTCGTAAGCCACTTGCAGGACATGGTCGATCGCCAGCGAAGGTTCGGCCGGAATCGAAGCCGGCGCGCGCGCGCGCGCCACGGCCCATGCCTGCATGACTGTCTGTTGGAGGCGGTGGGCTTCAAGCAATGCCACGTCCCAGGCCAGGCACACCGCCAGGAATTCGAGCAGGGTCTCGTCGCGGATACCCTCGAGTTCGCTTTGCCATACGCGGTAGCGGGCGTATCCGGCCCAGCCGCCGACACTCATCAGCAGCCGGTGAAAATAGGTTTCCAGCTCGCTCGTGCCCAGTCCGAGCCTGCTGGCGCCCACGACGACCATGGCTTCGGCAGTTTCAGGCAGAGCCTTGACGATCTCGTGGAATCGCGCCAGCCCCATCCATTGGGGCGTGCGGTCAATCATGGCTTGCTGTCGCCAGGCAACATAGGCGCCAGATTCCAGCGATGCGGGGCGCCACGCTGCCTGGCCCCGGTCAAAATAGCTCGCTGCCCAGGTAGCAATCCGTTCGGTAGCCAGCGCCGCCCAGTCGCGGCCGGTGGCTGCACTGGCGATATCGGCGAAAGTCGCCAGCGGCTCCGGAGACCAGGTGTCCCGGCGCTTCAGGGCAAGTTCGAGCGCTTCGACATCGCCCGGCAGGCCCGCTCCTGGTGGGCAACGCTCCAGTGCCGCGGCGAGGTCCGCGCTGCGGATCCGTCCGGCCGTGATCGCACTGGCGTAGAAGGAACGCGGCATGGTCATGCGTGCGCCCGCAGCCAGCGACATCTGCTCGCTCGCCGCAACGAAATGCCTGTCGGTCAGGCCAAGGAAAGGATTCACGGCCACGAAGTTCTGCAGCGGCCATAGCGGGGCGACCCACCGGGTCGCACGCTGCGCTGCCTGCAGCACGTCAAGCGCGCGCGCCGCTGGTTCCACAAGCGGCGCGGCCTGGCGTTGCCGTGGCGGACTCTGGGTTTGTGCATTCATGCGATTCGATGCCTCATGGCCTGGCCGTCGCCGGACGGGGCAGCGCACCGACAAGCCGGTTGAAGAGCGCGTTCACGTAAAGACCATTGGCCAGGTGCACCCGGGCGGCGCACCAGCGGCTGTCGGTGACACGCACCGGGGCGAGCACCTGCAGGACAGCGACGATCGCGAAGGATGCGACGGCCAGCCCCATGATCGCCAAGCCGGCCGGGTCGGGTTCGCGCATGGCGGGTAGCGTGGAAGAGGACAACCATGTCGCCCCCGCCTGCAGCCCGAAGTAGGCGATGGTGGCGCCGCCCGCCGCCGCCACGATGCGGATGACCAGATGCCGATCGGCTTCGCCTTGGGCGGACTGTGCGATGAGCACGCCCAGGCCCATGATCAGGATTGCGCCGAGGGCGAGCATTGCCGCTGGCTCTTGCGAGGACACTCCGAACAGCCACCCGGCGGCTGCATACAGCAGCACTGCCGTGGCCAGGCTCGCCAGCACCCGGCCGGTACGCGGCGGCGACGGCAGGCCGGATGGCCGGACGGCGCGGCTGTTGTCGATCACGCTGCCCGACGAAAGGAACGCGTGTGCCTTGTAGAGCGAATGAGCCACGATGTGCAGCAGGGCGATGGCAAATGCGCCGAGGCCGCACTGCAACAGCATGAAACCCATCTGGGCCACGGTGGACCAGGCCAACGATGCCTTGATACTGGTTTGGGTCAACATGACCACACTGCCAAAGAGCGCGGTGAAGCCGCCGACCACGGCAATCATATGCAGCGACGGCACAGACAGCAGCATCACGTCGGCGAAGCGAATCACAAGGAAGCCGCCGGCATTTATGATGCCCGCGTGCAGCAGTGCTGATACAGGGGTCGGCGTTTCCATGACCTCCGGCAACCAGCCGTGGGTGGGAAACTGGGCCGACTTCAACAGCGCCGCCGCGGCGATCAGCAGCGTGCCTGTCCGCACGCCGTGCGGCGCAATACCCTCACGCAGGGTGTTCGCGCGCTCCAGCACGGTGGCGATATCGGTGCTGCCGAACGCAGTTGCCAGAACCACGCATGACCCGATCAGGCACGCATCGCCGATGCGTGCAGTAACGAACTTCTTGCGCGCGGCAAGCAAGGCTGCGGGCCGCTCCCGGTAAAACACCAGCAACCGATGCAGTGCCAGGCTGGTGGCAACCCACGCCGCCGCAAGCTGGTAAAGGTTGCCCGCGAGCACCAGCAGCAGCACGGCGGCGAGGGTAAGGCACAGGCCACCGATGAAGGCGCCCTGCCGTGCATCGCCGTCAAGGTAGTTGCGGCTGTACTGGACCACGACGAGCCCGACGAACGACACCAGCAGGAACATGGTGCAACTGACGACATCAAGGCGCACCGAAAGGCCGACTGTCCCCATTCCAATGACCGGGCTGGACATCGGCCCCTGCACTGCGGTCAGTACGGCAGCTGCAAGCGCCAGCAGCAAGGTGGTTGCGGTTGCCGCCCGGCTGGTGCGAAGGACAGGTAGGGGCCGCTGCCCGGGGAAAGCTAGCGAGAGCAGCGCCGTGGCCAACAACAAGGCGGGCGCAACCAGGGCTAACAATGAAAGCAGGGAGGGCATGGTGTTCTCCGGCGGACGAGGCCCGCGTCCCGCAAAAGTTACCCGACCCTGGTCATTCTATAAAATTCATTGTATGCAACAAAACAATATATAAAATAGAATGACTGCATGGCTGCGCTGAATTACAACCACCTGCGCTATTTCTGGGCCGTCGCCCGCGAAGGCAACCTGACGCGTACGGCGGAGAAGCTCCGGGTTTCCCAGTCCGCCCTTTCCATACAGATCAAGAAACTCGAAGAGCAGATCGGCCACGCGCTGTTCGAGCGCATCGGCAAGCAACTGCTTCTTACCGAAGCCGGTCGCATCGCCTTCGACCATGCCGAGGTGATCTTCGCGACCGGTGCCGAACTTCTGGGGACGCTGAAGGACCAGCCCGGGAACCGCCGGCAGGTCCTGCGCGTCGGCGCGCTGGCCACACTTTCGCGAAACTTCCAGATGGGCTTCCTGCGCCCTTTGCTTGGACGCGATGACCTGGAGATCGTCATCCGCTCCGGCACCACCGGTGAACTGCTGCAGAGCCTGGAGGCGCATCGTCTTGACGTAGTCCTTGTCAACGTGCCGCCATCACGCGACGCAGCTACGCCGTGGATCGCCCACCCTGTCGCCGAACAGGCGGTGAGCCTGGTAGGCACTCCTGCACGCATCGGCCAGGGTGCAACCTTGGAAGCCCTGCTCGCGCGCGAGCCGCTAGTCCTGCCGACCTTGCACAGCAGCATCCGCACCGGTTTCGATGCGCTGCTCGATCGGCTCGGCATCCGTGCGCGTATCGCGGCCGAGGTGGACGACATGGCGATGATGCGCCTGCTCGCGCGCGAGGACATCGGCCTGGCCGTGGTCCCGCCAATCGTGGTCAAGGATGAGCTTGCCAGCGGCTTGCTGGTGGAGATCGACCAGCTGCCACAGCTCAGCGAGACGTTTTTCGCAGTGACCTTGTCCCGACGCTTTCCGAATCCACTGCTGCGGGAATTAATCATCACGCCCGCCTGAGCGTGGGGGCCTGCCGAGCCCACCCGGTGGCGCAACCGGAAAATACGAAAACGCTATTTTCCTGCGGCGCCGGTTCCTGGCGGCTTCAATCCAGTCGAGCGGGCCGGGAGGCGCTGCATCGCGACGCCCGTCGACCCATCCCCACTAACGCAGCCCGCCAATCATGTGCAGCTAGTTCCGCGCACAGGCAAGCACGTGCTCAGCCTGGTTGCCCGCGGCCAGGGAAACCCGGGAGATCGAAGTTTGCCAGGCGCCGCCCGTCTCCAGGATCAGCGGGCGATCGAGGCGTGTCATGTCCGCGCCTGCCTTCGCCAGGCATTTGAGCGGAACACCCAACGTGGTCCACTGCCCGGTCGTCAGCGAGGCAAGCGCCTCATCGAGCGGCAGTTTCGCCGCGCATCCGTTGCCACAGTCCATGCCCAGGGTTACCTGGCCCATGGGCTTGGCATCGGATCGAAGCGTCAGCACAAGCATCACATCGCCATTGGATTCCCGCGAAATATCCATGGGCTTTTCCGAGAGGAAGACAAGGCGAGCCTGCGCCGCGCCTGACCAGGTCAATCGCACCGAATCCTCCTGCGCCTTGTGGTCGATGGCTGTTGCCACCAGGCTGTTGTCGGGCAAGCACGCCAGTGAGTTCAAGGCACCTCCACGGGCAGTCTGGAGACGGGATAACTGCGCGCTTGATGCCCCGGAAGCCGGTTCACAAGCACTTTGTAATGGTCGTTACGCAATGACCATGTCGCCCAGGTTCCGGTCTGTGGACGCAGCGTATGAGCGTTACCCACAAGTCGCGCGGGCCGGCGGATGCCACGTTTGTCGAAATTACCAGCGTCGCCGGCACGGATTGAGTGGCCTGCCTCGGCCATCTACCGAACGGTGCGGGAGCGACTGACACCTGCACGCTGGCTTGGAACTTCCCCCTCGCGCCGCGCCATGAGCCTGACGGCGTGATTGCTGGACCGCCTGCACGCCGACAGCGTTGGCCAACCGACGATGGCGTGTATCCAGGCGAAGCTACCCGCGTCGGGTCAATCGGGAAAGTCGTCCAGTGTCGTTGGTTCCCGCACCTGCACCGCATTGCGTTCGGAGCGGAATCGTTGCGAAGCGGCATAGGCCAGTTTGCGCATGCGCATGATGGCGCCGAGCGGGCGATGTGCCTGCAGGCCGTGCCAGGGGCTGAAACCCATGCCGTCATCGACTGCCGTCGACCTGGCGGGGCTCCAGCCGGTCTGCGGCGCGGCAATCAGGCGGGCAACGCTGATGAAAGGGCTGCTCTCTTCGCTCCACTCGGCGCTGGGATCATTGATGGGCATGTCATACGCGTTGCTGCACAGCTGCGCGCGCAACTCCCAGGTCCCACCGTGGCTGCCGAAATGCGCAACCACCGCATCACGCAACGCATTTTCCGAGCCGTGCAGATCGACGGGCTTGCCGGCAAGCGCAACCAGTTCGGCGGAAACGGGTACCAGTTGCAGCCGGGCGATGTAGTCGCCATAGCGCAGCGGCAATTGGGCCCAGAAGGTTTCGCCCAGCAGGTTGTTGGGCGGTTCGCCACCCAATGCGCGCAAGGTGCCGCTGTTGCCGCCGAAAGCCTCGATCAGTTTTTCGGTGCTGCGCAGGACGGCAGACAACACTTCCTTGGAACCTTCGGCCTTGTCCGTAGTGGGCACGATCAACTTCAGGCTGCGCAGGAAGGCCTTGCCACTCCTTGCACCGAAACGCGGGGCGTTGACCATGATGAAGTCCTGGGTGCGCGCACCTTCAGAATCCTCGAGTCGCTCGCCGTCCACGCCGATGATCTTGATGGCCACGCCGCGTGGCGTGGAAACCTTGTCATCCAGCAGGTCGCCGGGAATGGTGGAAAACCGCATCACCGCCGCATAGCGCGCGGGTTTGGCGAACAATCCCTGCGCCAGCACGGCGGGGAGATCCGGCAGGACTTCCAGTTCTGCTTTCAGAAGGCCGTGGCTCTTGGCATGCACGCTGCGCGTCGCGTGCCCGTTGTCCTGGTAAGTCTTCCCGGCAATTTTAAGCATCTGCTCGGCGAGCGCCTGCGTGGTTTCCTGCTCATCCGCTTCGGACGAATCAAGCGATGCCTCGTAACGTTGCGGCGCCGCAGGTGGGAGCAGGCGGGGCTTGTTGGCAGGGTCGGTCATGCAGTTTTCCTTCGGCGTTGGTGGGTACGCGGGAAGCGCGTTAGATACTTTTGCGCGGGTCGTGATCTCTTCATTCAAGCAGTAGTCGATACGTCAGAAGCCGCCGCAGGCGAGGCAATCGGTACTCGGTACGCACGGCTGTGCTATCCACCTGCTGCTTGGACTGGCTTACTTATCCTTGGGCCGTCGTAAACAGGATGTGACTTACCGGCACAAGGCCCGCGCCCGGACGGCGCGTCTGGAAGAATGGGCCTACCGGGTCACGCGCGGAGTTGCATTTGGCGAAAGCCGCCTGCGGGCAGCGTATGCCTGCGCCCCTGGACCTGGGCCGGAGTGAAGCCGCTGGCCCGACGATAGCTGCGGGCAAAGTGCGAGGCATCGGTGAATCCTGCGCGGCGACCGATCTCGGCGGTGGTCAGCCGGCGGAACAGCGGCGACTCCAGCATGCGCGTGGCCAGGGCTACCCGCGCTTCGATCAACCGGCCGGCAAATGTCTGCTGGCAGCGGGCCAGGCAACGATGCAGGGTCCTGGTGGAGATATTCAACGCGGCCGCCACTTCCTGTGCGCACAACGCAGGCTCGGTGCAGCGCTGCACGAGG
>JBDTPP010000079.1:0-13282 GCA_039932615.1 Pseudoxanthomonas sp. | reverse complement strand
GGGAGAGGGGAAGTGCATCGACGACTTCTACACCTCGACGTGGATTCCGCATTCGCGTTTCAAGCCGAAGAAGCGCGTGTCTTCCTCACGCATGCCCGGCTCCCAGCGCGACGTCGTGTGGAAATCACCGATGGAGACATAGCCTTCGTCCCACAGCGGGTGGTAGGGCAGGTCATGCTTCTTCAGGTAAAGCCACACATCGCGATCGGTCCAGTCGGCGAGTGGGCTGACCTTGTAACGGCCGTTGCGCAGTTCCACGACCGGGGTGTTGCGGCGACTCGCCGACTGACTGCGGCGCAGGCCGGTGAACCAGGTGCGCACGCCGAACTCGTCCAGTGCGCGGCGCATCGGTTCCACCTTGCGCAAACTGTTGTACTGGTCGATGCCGACCACGCCCTGTTCCCACAAACGGCCATGGCGCGCTTCCATCCATGCGCGGCTGACCAGCGGACGTATCACCTTGAGGTTCAACTTGAGTCGTTCGACCAGTTCGTCGGCAAAGCGATAGGTCTCCGGGAACAGATAGCCCGTGTCGACCAGGATCACCGGGATGTCCGGTTGCTGCCGGGTCAGCAGGTGCAATGCCACCGCCGACTGTGCGCCGAAGCTGGAAGACAGCGCATGGCCTTTCTGGCCGTTGGCCAGGGCCCATTCCACCCTTCGTTCGGCGTTGCGGGTTTCCAGCCAGGCATTGAGATCTGCCAGGCCCCGAGAGTCGGTGGGAGCGGCAATCGCGTTCATGCTTGCAGTTCCAGGGATATTTGTTTATGGGTGGGGTACGAAGGAAGTTCGACGATGCCGGCGCGATGCAGGAAATCGCCGAAGCCTTCGTCGTGGCCGCGTTCATTCGTGTAGCGCGCAAACAGCGGCTCGAGTGCGTCGAGGATTTCCGCCTCGACGATGTTCTCGCGGTACAGCGTGTTGAGGCGCTGGCCGCGGTGGTCGGCGCCGAGCATCAGGTTGTAGCGGCCGGGGGCCTTGCCTACCAGCGCGATCTCGCCGAGGTAAGGACGCGAGCAGCCGTTGGGACAGCCGGAGATGCGCAGCAGGATCGGCGCATCGCGCAGGCCGTGCTTTTCCAGCAGCGGTTCGAGCTTGCCGGTGAAATCGGGCAGATAGCGCTCCGCTTCGGCCATGGCCAGTGCGCAGGTCGGCAGGGCCACGCAAGCCACCGCCGTGCGTGCCAGCGCGGTGGGAGCGTTGTTTTCCGAGTCCAGTGCGTGCTGTCGCACCAGCGCGTCGATGCGTTCGCGTTCGCTGGCAGGCACGCCGGTGATGATCAGGTTCTGGTTGGCGGTGAGGCGGAATTCGCCAGCATGGATGCGCGCGATCTCGCGCAGGCCGGTCAGGTGCAAGATGCCGGGGCGATCGGCGATGCGACCGCTGGGCAGGGACAGGGTCAGGTGCGATTGGCCGTCTTCGCCTTCGACCCAGCCCAGACGATCGCCGTTGTGCTCGAAGTGCCACGGCCGCGCCGGTTCCAGCTGGAAGCCCGCGCGCTGCTCGATCTGGGCGACGATGAAGTCCACACCGCGATCATCGATGGTGTACTTGAAACGGGCGTGCTTGCGTTCGACGCGGTCGCCATAATCGCGCTGGGTGGTCAACGCGGCGGTGGCCACGTCGAATACCTGGTCGGGGGTGACGAATCCGATCACGTTGCCCAGGCGCGGATAGGTCTTCGGGTCGCCGTGGCTGGCACCCATGCCACCACCGATGGCGATGTTGAAACCGGCCAGGTCGCCGGCTTCGTCGACGATTGCGATCAGGCCCAGGTCGTTGGCGAACACATCGACGTCGTTGAAGGGCGGCACCGCCACGGCGATCTTGAACTTGCGCGGCAGGTAAGTGGCACCGTAGAAGACCTCTTCTTCCTCGCCGCTGCCGTCGACTTTCTGCTCGTCCAGCCACAGCTCGTACCAGGCGCGGGTCCTGGGCAGGAAATGCGTGGACAGGTTCTGCGCCCACTCGTGCACCTGGGCATGCAGGCGCGACTGCAGCGGATTGCTGGCGCCGAGTACGTTGCGGTTGACGTCGCCGCAGGCGGCGATGGTGTCCATCGCGGCGGCGTTGATCGCTTGCATCGTGGCCTTGAGTTCGCGCTTGACCACGCCGTGGAACTGGAAGGTCTGGCGGGTGGTGACGCGCAGCGAGTGGTTGGCGTAGGTGGTGGCGATGTGGTCCAGCTGCAGCCACTGCGCCGGGGTGAACACGCCGCCGGGCGCGCGCAGGCGGATCATGAACTGGTGGGCGGGTTCGAGCTTCTGCCTCCGGCGTTCGTCGCGGATATCACGGTCGTCCTGCTGGTAGCTGCCGTGGAACTTGACCAGGCGCTGGTCATCGAAGGACAGCGAGCCGGTGACCGGATCGGCCAGGCCTTCCAGCAGCGTGCCGCGCAGGCGGCGGCTGTTGATCTTGATGTCTTCTACGGAGGGGTGGGTCATGTCAATTCGTGGATGTAGGAGCGACGTAAGTCGCGAAGGGTAGTTGTGGGAGCGGCTTCCCGCCGCAAGCTTCTAATGGTCTAACCAGGATCAAGAGCTCGCGGCGGGAAGCCGCTCCCACGTCAATACACATCGCGGCTGTAGCGGCCTTCTGCTTGAAGTTTGCTGACGTAATCGGCGGCCGCTTCGGCGTCCACGCCCGCCTGTTCGGCGACGATCTGCAGCAATGCCGCATGCACGTCCTTGCCCATGGCGATGGCGCCGCAGACGTAGAAGTGCGCGCCGTTCTGCAGCCAGTCGTAGACTTCACGACCGCGTTCGAGCAGGCGCTGCTGCACGTAGATCTTTTCCGCCTGGTCGCGTGAGAACGCCACGTCCAGCCGCTGCAGTTCGCCAGTGCGCAGCGCGTCCTGCCATTCGGCCTGGTAGAGGAAATCGGTGTTGAAATGGCGTGCGCCGAACAGCAGCCAGTTGCGGCCATTGGCGCCGGTCTCGGCACGCTCCTGGACGAAGCCGCGGAACGGGGCCACGCCGGTGCCGGGACCGACCATGATGAGGTCGCGCGATGCGTCGGCCGGAACGCGGAAGCGCTCGTTGGCCTCGATGTAGACCGGGGTGTGGTCGCCTTCGTCCAACGCGGAAAGGAAGCCGCTTGCCGCGCCGAGGTGCGCGTGGCCGAAGGCCTGGTAGTCCAGCACGTCCACGGTGAGATGCACTTCCTCGCCGACGCGCTTGCGGCTGGACGCGATGGAATACAGGCGCGGGGTCAGCGGACGCAGCGCGGCGACCAGCTCCTGTGGTTCCCAATGCGTACGCCAGCGGCGCAGCACGTCGGCCAACTGGTGCGTGCCAAGCAACGCAGAAAAGTCGGCATTGCGCGCGGGGGAAAGCAGGCCGTTGAGTTCTTCCGAGCGCGACTGCGCCGCATGGCTGGCCAGGAACGGACGGCTCAGCCTGGTCAGCTCCCGGCGCGAAGCCAGCCATTCGCGCAACGGCAAGGATTCTTCCTTCTCCTGCACCGACGCATCGCCGTCAAGACCCAGCGCCTGCAGCACGCCGTCCACCAGCAATGCGGGATTGCGATGCCTGACGCCGAGCGCGTCGCCGGGTTCGTAATGCAGGCCCGAGCCCTGCAGCGACAATTCGATATGGCGCACGTCCTTGCCGCCGCTGCCGTACTTCAGGTCACCATTGTTGTGGAAGCTGGCCACGCCCTTGAACTCGCGCCCGCTGATGCGCTGGTTGAGCAGCAGTTCGGCAGCGAAGGGCTTGTCGTGCGAATACGTCGAAGTTGCATGTGGACGCAGCGCGGTGACCGTGGCCGATGGCGCGGTCGCGGTCTTCAGCAAGGTTTTCGCGTGACCCAGCGCCTGTTCGCGCCAGGGCAGGGCGATGCTGTCGATGTCCAGGTCGGCTTCGCCGACGGCGAGCAGGCGGCTCGCACCCAGTTCGGCCAGGCGTGCGTCCAGCTTGCGGCCGATACCGCAGAAGTCGGCGTAGCTGGAATCGCCCAGGCCGAGTACCGCGTATTTCAGTTCGGGCAATTTCGGCGCGCGCTTGCCGGCGATGAATTCGACCAGGCCGATGGCGTCGTCTGGCGGGTCGCCTTCGCCCTGGGTGCTGATGACGACATAGAGCAGGCGTTCGCTGGCCAGTTCGCGCAGCGGGTAGGCGTCGGCGCGCAGCAGGCGCACGTTCAAGCCGGCGGCCTCGGATTCGGCGGCCAGCTTCTCGGCTTCACGACGGGCGTTGCCGGTCTGGCTGCCATAGACGATGGTCAGTCGCTGGCTGGCTTGCGCCGCGCCGCCCGGGAGAATCGCAAGATGGGGGGTTGGATTGCCGTGGGCCAGACCGGCTGCATAGCCGGATAGCCACCAGAGTGAGGGGCCATCGAGTCCCTCCACCACGCGTGCCAGCAACGCCTTGCGCTCTTCGGGTAAGGGACTCGGGGCCAGCGCGGGAGTTGCAGCGGTCATGCCTTTGACTCGCGAATGCCAGTGAACGGACCACCGATGTTAGGCAGGCGTTAACCAGTTCAGAAACGACATGTGGTTATGGACTAATGCCGTGGGCTTATTTCCGCGCCATGCCACGCGGGCCGAATACTTGCCCGCCTCGCAGCATGGGTCAGCCGGTCAACTGATAACCTGCTGCACCGTGTCCATGACTTTCCCCACCCAAGATCCTTGATGAGTTCCGTTCCTGCCCTGTCCCACCTCGACCGCCTCGAAGCGGAAAGCATCCACATCCTCAGGGAAGTCGCGGCCGAATTCCGCAATCCGGTGCTGCTGTATTCGGTGGGCAAGGACAGCTCGGTTCTGCTGCACCTGCTGTTGAAGGCCTTCGCGCCGGCGCGGCCGCCGATCCCGTTGCTGCACGTGGACACGCGCTGGAAGTTCCGCGAGATGATCGCCTTTCGCGACCGCCGCGTCGCCGAAACCGGCACCGAGCTGCATGTGCACATCAATCCCGATGGCATCGCCCAGGACATCGGCCCGATCAGCCACGGCGCGACCGTGCATACCGACGTGATGAAGACCCAGGGCCTGAAGCAGGCACTGGACCAGCATGGTTTCGACGCGGCCATCGGCGGTGCGCGCCGCGACGAGGAGAAGTCGCGGGCCAAGGAGCGGGTGTTCTCGTTCCGCAACGACAAGCACCGCTGGGATCCCAAGCGCCAGCGCCCGGAACTGTGGAACGTGTACAACGCGCGCATCGACAAGGGCGAAAGCGTGCGTGCGTTCCCGCTGTCCAACTGGACCGAGCTGGATATCTGGCTGTACATCTATCGCGAAGCCATCCCGGTGGTGCCGTTGTACTTCGCCGCCGAACGCCCGGTGGTGGAACGCGATGGCGCGCTGATCATGGTCGACGACGAACGCCTGCCGCTGCATGAAGGCGAAGTGCCGCAACTGAAGAAGGTGCGCTTCCGCACCCTGGGCTGCTATCCGCTGACCGGGGCCATCGAATCGGAGGCCGATACGCTGGAGAAGATCATCGCCGAGATGCTGGTGGCGACGACGTCCGAACGCCAGGGGCGGGTAATCGACCAGGATCCGACCGCATCGATGGAGAAGAAGAAGCTGGAGGGGTATTTCTGATGGTTGGCCCGATCCACGCCTGCTTTTACCTCCCCCTTTGCAAAACGGGGAGCGAGGGGGATTTGCTCTTCGCGGTTGGCTTGCCGATGAGCGACATCAAGATCAAAAGCAAATCCCCCCTGGCCGCCCTTTTGCAAAGGGGGGATTCGCATGTCTGACGTCTCCACCTACCTCAAGCAACACGAAACCAAGCCGTTGCTGCGCTTCATCACCTGCGGCAGCGTGGACGATGGCAAGAGCACCCTGATCGGGCGGCTGCTGTACGACAGCAAGCGTCTGTTCGACGACCAGCTGGCCGCGTTGACCGCGGACAGCAAGCGCCATGGTACCCGTGGCGAAGAGATCGACTACGCGCTGCTGCTGGATGGATTGGCCGCGGAACGCGAGCAGGGCATCACCATCGACGTGGCATACCGCTACTTCGATACCGAACGCCGCAAGTTCATCGTCGCCGACTGCCCCGGCCACGAGCAGTACACGCGCAACATGGCTACCGGCGCCTCCACTGCCGACCTGGCCGTGGTGCTGGTGGATGCACGCAAGGGCCTGCTGACCCAGACCCGGCGGCACAGCTACATCGTCTCGCTGCTGGGCATCCGCCACGTGGTGCTGGCGGTCAACAAGATGGACCTGGTGGATTACGACCAGGCCATGTTCGACGAAATAGTCGCCGGTTACCAGGCGCTGGCCTCGCAACTCGGCATCGCCCAGGTCACCTGCATCCCGCTATCTGCGCTCAACGGTGACAACCTGTCGCAGCGCTCCGACGCGATGCCTTGGTACCGGGGCCCGAGCCTGCTCGAACATCTGGAGACTGTCGAGCTCTCGGCGCAGGACACCGGCGGTGGCTTGCGCCTGCCGGTGCAATGGGTGAGCCGGCCCAACCAGAATTTCCGAGGCTTCGCCGGCACGATTGCTGCGGGCGTTGCACGTGCCGGCGATGAAGTGGTCGCGTTGCCTTCCGGCCGGCGCTCGCGCGTTGCCCAGGTGTTCGTTGCCGACCAGGAAGTAGCGTCGGCGACTGCGGGGCAGGCGGTGACACTCACGCTCGCGGATGAGATCGACATCAGCCGTGGCGACGTGATCGCCGCGGCCGGCGATCCGCCGCAGGTCGCCGACCAGTTTGCTGCGCACCTGTTGTGGATGGAGGACGCCGCGCTGCTGCCCGGGCGCCCGTACTGGCTGAAGATCGGCACGCGCACCGTCGCGGCGACGGTCAGCGAGATCAAGCACCGCATCGACGTCAACACCCAGGAACACCTGGCCGCCAAGCGCCTGGAATTGAACGAAGTCGCCTACGTCAACCTGAGCCTGGACGAACCCATCGTCTTCGCCCCGTATGCCGAGAGCCGCGCGCTGGGCGGTTTCATCCTGATCGACCGCCACAGCAACAACACCGTCGCCGCCGGCACCCTCGACTTCGCCCTGCGCCGTGCCGGCAACGTGCACTGGCAGCACCTGGAAGTGGACAAGGCCGCGCGCGCGAAGATCAAGGGCCAGCAGCCGCGCGTGTTGTGGTTCACCGGCCTGTCCGGCGCCGGCAAGTCGACGATTGCCAATCTGGTGGACAAGCGCCTGCACGCGCTCGGTTACCACACCTTCCTGCTTGATGGCGACAACGTGCGCCACGGGCTCAACCGCGACCTGGGCTTCACCGACGAGGACCGGGTGGAAAACATCCGCCGCGTGGCCGAGGTCGCCAGGCTGATGACCGAGGCGGGGCTGATCGTGCTGGTCAGTTTCATCTCCCCGTTCCGCGCCGAGCGACAGATGGCGCGCGCGCGGTTCGAGGAAGGCGAGTTCCTGGAGATCTTCGTCGACGTGCCGCTGGCCCTGGCCGAGCAGCGCGACGTGAAGGGCCTGTACCGCAAGGCCCGGGCCGGGCAGATCCCCAACTTCACCGGCATCGATTCGCCCTACGAAATCCCGGAGCACGCGGAAATACACCTGGATGCCGGCGGTGAAAGCCCGGAGAAGCTGGCCGCGCAGGTGCTGGAAAAACTCGGCCTGTCCTGAACGCCTTGTGGATCCTGTATTGCCGGGGTCCTCTTGCTCGGATCCCCGGGTGCTACAGGCTCTAGCGTTGGACACGGATCAATCGGATGGAAGCGGATAAGGGCTATTCGTGTGGATCAGGGTTGATCCGTGTCCGATGGCTTGGCTTGTCGATGAGCCGGTAGCCAAGCCTGGTTATGGCACAAGGGCCGTTGGTCATGCCCTCGCACAAACCCGGCCGGTCAACCCGCGTGAAACACAAGCGTTAACCCCGGACCGGTAAACTCCGCAGATAACCAGGATTACGGACTCCCCATGCTGATCCAAACCCGCGCGCGCATTGCGTTGCTTGCAATGCTCCTTCCCCTGCTCGCTGCCTGCGGCAAGGACAAGGCCGCCGCGCGCGCGGACGAGGGAAATTCCAAGCCCGTGCCCGTTACTACCGTGGTCGTGCAACCCTCCGCCTGGAGCGACACCCTGCAGGCGATCGGCACGGCCAAGGCACGCGAGTCGGTGACGCTCACCTCCAAGGTCAGCGAAGCAGTGCAGGCCGTGCATTTCGAAAGTGGCGACGAAGTGCGCGCCGGTGCGCCGCTGATCACCTTGCGCGGCGATTCGCAGCAAGCCGCGCTGGTCGCCGCGCAGGCGACCTACCTGGAAGCCGACAGGTTGTACAAGCGCCAGAACGAGCTCGCCAACCAGCAGTTGATCGCACGCTCCTCGCTGGACACGCAGCGATCGGTGCGCGACGCAGCGCTGGCCAGGGTGCAGCAGATGCGCTCGGACATCGGCGACCGCAACGTGCGCGCGCCGTTCGCCGGGGTACTGGGCATCCGCCAGGTCAGTCCCGGCGCGTTGATCACCCCGACCACGGTCATCGCCACGCTCGATGACATTTCGCGCATGTACGTGGATTTCCCGGTCCCCGAAGCGCAACTGGCCAACGTGGCAAAGGGCCAGGCGCTGCGCGCACGCAGCAACTCCTATCCCGGCCGCGAATTCGAAGGCGTGGTCAGCATCGTCGACGCGCGCATCGACGCGTCCACGCGCGCGGTCACCGTGCGCGGCGATTTTCCCAATCCGGATCGCGCCCTGCGTCCCGGCATGCTGATGGAAGTGCAATTGTCGCGGCCCGAGCGGCAGGCGCTGGTCGTGCCGGAAATTGCCCTGGTGCAGGTCGGACCCGATACGTTCGTGTACCGGGTCAAGGCCGATGGCAGTGTCGAGCGGCCCAAGGTCGAAGTCGGCGGCAGGATCGCGGGCAAGGCCGAGGTCACCGAGGGGATCAAGGCAGGCGACCGCATCGTGGTCGACGGCACCGGCAAGTTGCGGGTCGGCAGCAAGGTGGTCGATGGAGCGGCGCAAGCACCCGCCCGGGCCGGAAACCCGCCGACGGCGCAGGGCTGAGCCGGGATGAAGCTCTCCGATATTTCGATCAAGCGGCCGGTGCTGGCTGCGGTGATGAGCCTGTTGCTGATCGTGCTGGGGGTGATGTCGTTTTCGCGCCTGACCCTGCGCGAACTGCCGGCAATCGATCCGCCGATCGTGTCGGTCTCGGTGGATTACGTCGGCGCTTCCGCCGCGGTGGTCGAAAGCCGCATCACCCAGGTGCTGGAAGACGCCCTGTCGGGTATCGAAGGCATCGAGACCATCGAGGCCAGCAGCGTCAACGGCCGTTCCAACATCAGCATCGAGTTCAAGGCCACGCGCGAGATCGAAGCCGCGGCCAACGACGTGCGCGATGCGGTCAGCCGGGTCATCAGCCGCCTGCCCGAGGAAGCCGAGTCGCCGCAGATCGCCAAGGTCGAGAGCGATGCCGACCCGATCATCTGGCTCAACATGTCGTCGAAGACGATGGATTCCCTGCAGCTCAGCGACTATGCCGAGCGCTACATCGTCGACCGGCTCTCGACCATCGACGGGGTGGCCCAGGTGCGCATCGGCGGCCGGCAACGCTACGCGATGCGGATCTGGCTCGATCGCGACCAACTGGCCGCACGCAGCCTGGTGGTCGGCGACGTCGAGGATGCGCTGAGCCGCGAGAACGTGGAACTGCCCGCCGGGCGCATCGAATCCAGCACCCGTGACTTCACCCTGCGCCTGTCGCGTGACTACCAGAAGCCCGAGGATTTCGCCCGCATCCCGATCAGCAAGGGCGCGGACGGCTACGTGGTGCGGCTGGGCGACGTGGCCCGGGTCGAACTCGGCTCCGAGGAGCGGCGCGCCTACTACCGCAGCAACGGTGAGCCCAACATCGGCCTGGGCATCGTCAAGACTTCCACCGCCAACAGCCTCGACGTCGCGAAGGAGGCGCGTGCGGCGGCGGAGACCATCCGCCAGACCCTGCCCGAAGGCACCGACATCTTCGTTGCGTTCGACAGCACCACCTTCATCGATGCCGCGGTGACCCGGGTATACGAGACCCTGGCCGAGGCCATCGTCCTGGTGCTGATCGTGATCTGGCTGTTCCTGGGCAGTGTCCGCGCCGCGTTGATTCCCGCAGTCACGGTGCCGGTGTGCCTGGTCGCTGCCTTCATCGCCCTGTTCGCGTTCAATTTCTCGATCAACCTGCTGACGCTGCTGGCGCTGGTGCTGTGCATCGGCCTGGTGGTCGACGATGCGATCGTGGTCGTGGAAAACATCCAGCGGCGGGTAGACCTGGGCGAGCCGGCGCTGGTCGCCGCACGCCGCGGCACCGCGCAGGTGGCGTTCGCGGTCATCGCGACTACGGCGGTACTGATCGCCGTGTTCCTGCCGGTAGGCTTCCTGGAAGGCAACACCGGGCGGCTGTTCCGGGAATTGTCGGTGGCGCTGGCGGCGGCGGTGGCGATCTCGGCGTTCGTGGCTCTGACCCTGACCCCGATGATGGCTTCCAAGCTGTTGAAGTCGCATGCGAAGAATGCGGACGGCAGTGGCGGACCCGGGCGCATCAACAGCTGGCTCAACCACCAGTTCGACAGGTTGTCGCGCGGGTACCGGCACCTGCTTGAACGCAGCGCGCATCGCACCTGGCTGTTCGGCGGGTTGATGCTGGTCGCGGTGGCCGCCATCGCGATCCTGTTCCGGGTGCTGCCATCGGAACTCGCGCCGGCCGAGGACCGTGGTTTTTTCCAGGTAATGATCGACGGCCCGGAAGGAGCCGGCTACGACTACACGGTCAAGCAGATGCAGCAGGTCGAGAAGATCCTCGCCGCCGAGACCGGCGCGGGCAAGCCGATCATCCGCGCCAATCCGCGCGTGCCCGGCAGCTTCGGCGCCAGTGAGGAAATGCATACCGGCCGGGTCAGCGTGTTCCTGCAGGACTGGGACAAGCGCGATGTGGCCACCGCCGATGTCGCTGACGGCCTGCAGCGCAAGCTGTCGACGCTGACCGGCGTGCGCGCACGTACCCAGGTCAGCGGCGGGCTGGTGCGCACCCGCGGCCAGCAGTTCCAGATCGTGCTGGGCGGACCGGAATACGCGGAGATTGCGCAATGGCGCGACAAGATCCTCGCGCGCATGGCGGAAAACCCGGGGTTGGTCGGCCCGGATTCCGATTACAAGGAAACCCGCCCGCAGATGCGGGTCAACATCGATCGCGAACGTGCCGCGGACCTCGGCGTATCGGTCACCGATGTCGGTCGCGCGCTGGAAACGATGATGGGCTCGCGCCAGGTCACCACCTACGTGGACAACGGAGAGGAGTACGACGTGATCGTCCAGGCCGATCGCCAGGCGCGCAAGACCCCGGCCGACCTTGCGGCGATCCAGGTACGTTCCGGCAGCGGCGACCTGGTACCGCTTTCCAACCTGGTCACGCTCAGCGAAATGGCCGAACCCGGTACGCTCAATCGCTTCAACCGGCTGCGCTCGATCACCATTTCCGCTGGACTCGCACCGGGCTATCCGCTGGGCGAAGCAGTGAAGTGGGCGCAGCAGGTGGCCGCCGAGGAACTGCCCGAATATGCGCAGATCGACTGGAAGGGCGAATCGCGGGAATACCAGAAATCGGGTAGCGCGGTGTTGTTCACCTTCGGCCTGGCCCTGCTGATCGTCTACCTGGTACTGGCCGCGCAATTCGAGAGTTTCATCCATCCGCTGGTGATCATGCTGACCGTGCCGCTGGGCGTGCTCGGCGCGATGATCGGCCTGTACGTCAGCGGTGGCACGCTCAATCTGTTCAGCCAGATCGGCATCGTCATGCTGGTCGGGCTGGCGGCCAAGAACGGCATCCTGATCGTGGAGTTCGCCAACCAGTTGCGCGACGAAGGCCGCAGCGTCCCGCAGGCGATAATGGAGTCGGCATCGGTGCGCCTGCGTCCGATCCTGATGACTTCCATCGCCACGATCATGGGTGCGGTGCCGCTGGTGCTGGCGGGTGGACCGGGTTCGGCCAGCCGCGCCACCATCGGCGTGGTGGTGATCTTCGGCGTGTCGTTCTCGACTCTTCTTTCACTGTTCGTGGTTCCCGCCTTCTACCTGTTGCTGGCGCCGTTCACCCAGTCGCCCGAGACCGTGGCCCACAAGCTGCAGGAACTGGAAGAAACCACGCCATCGGTTGGTGGGCATGGCTGAGCCTGCGCTCCAGGGCGAAGGCTTCCGCTTGCGTCCGTGGCAGGCGGTCGACCTCGATTCGCTGCTGCGCCACGCCAACGACGAGCAGGTTTCGCGCGGCGTCAGCGACCGCTTTCCTTATCCATACACGCAAGCCGATGGCGAAGCCTTCCTCACCGGCAAGGTTCTCGACCTGGACGGGCCCGTCTTCGCCATCGAGATCGATGGCGAAGCCTGCGGCGGCATCAGTGCGCACCCGGGCCAGGGCGAGCGCGGACAGACCGCGGAGTTCGGTTACTGGCTGGGGCGAGAGTATTGGGGACGCGGGACCATGACCCGCGTGGTCGCCGCCTACGCGCCGTGGGTGATGCACGAATTGCGCCTGCATCGGCTGTACGCCACCGTGCTGGGCTTCAACGTCGGCTCGGCGCAGGTACTGCGCAGGAATGGATTCCTGGAAGAAGGAGTCCTGCGCGCCGCAGTATTCAAGCGCGGAGTGCTGCATGATCTGCGCATGTTCGCCAAAGTACGCAGGAACCTGGACGATGACCACTAGACCGCCTTCCCCCTGGGACCAGGCTGCCATCCGCAGCGCCGATGCACGCAAGCAGGAAAATACCGGCAGGCGCCAGGCGGCATCACCCGCGGGCGAGGAGCGTCCCTCCTTCAGGCCCGAGGGCGGCAACAAGCAGGAGTTGCGCTACTACGGGCTCAATGCGGTGCAGGCGGTGTTCGCGCAGCGCCCGCAGGCCATCCGCAAGGTGTATCTGTCCGAAGCACGCATTCCGCAGCTGCAACCGTTGTTGGCCTGGTGTGTACAGCAGCGTATCGGCTACCGCGTGGTCGAAGAGTCCGACCTGGGCAAGCTCGCCGCCAGTTCGCATCACGAAGGTGTGGTCGCCGACGTGTTGCGGGTGGAACCGCAATCCCTGCCCGAATGGCTGCGCGACCTGCCCGCGGGCCCGGTGCTCGCACTGTGGCTGGACGGTGTGGGCAATCCACATAATTTCGGTGCGATCCTGCGTTCGGCCGCGCATTTCGGCGTGGCCTCGGTCCTGCAATCGCAGGACTCGACCCTGGCCGTATCCGGCGCCGCCGCGCGCGTGGCAGAAGGTGGGGCGGAACGGGTGCCACTGGTGCGCATGGGCGAACGCGAGCATGCCATCGCGCAATTGCGCGCCGCAGGATTCACCCTGGCCGCGACTTTGG
>JBDTPP010000078.1:0-13327 GCA_039932615.1 Pseudoxanthomonas sp. | reverse complement strand
CGCCGGCCATCGTGGTGCCGTGATAGCCGTTGTGGCGCCCGATGAAGATGTTTTTTTGCGGTTGGCCCTGCACCGCCCAGAAATGCCGCACCAGCCGCAGGATGGTGTCGTTGGCCTCGGAACCGGAGTTGGTGAAGAACGCGTGGTTGAGGTCGGCCGGCGTGATTTCCGCGAGTTTCACGGCGAGCTGGATGGTCGGCTCGGTGGTGCACTGGAAGAAGCTGTTGTAGTACGCCAGCTTCGTCATCTGTTTCGAGGCTACTTCGCCGAGTTCCTTGCGGCCGTAGCCGATGTTCACGCACCACAGCCCGGCAAAGGCATCGAGCAACTTGTTGCCGTGGGCGTCCCAGACGTAGGCGCCCTCGCCGCGGGTCAGGATGCGCGTGCCCTTCAGTGCCAGCGCGGCGTTGTCGTTGAACGGATGCAGGTGATGCGCGGCATCGAGCTGCTGCAGGGTGCTGGCGTCGTGTTGATCCATGGTCGCTCCGAAGGATGGCTCGGCTCCCGCTTGGGAGCGCGAAAACAGAAACGTCAGACGTTCAGCAACAGGAACTCCCGCTCCCACGAACTGATCACGCGGAAGAAGGTTTCATATTCCTTGCGCTTGACCGAGACATAGGCGCGCACGAAGCGCGCGCCCATCAGGTCCTGCAGCGGTTTGCAGGCTTCCAGTTCGTCCAGCGCCTCGCCCAGCGAACGCGGCAGCTCAAAACCCACGTCCTGCGCGCTGCTGGTCAAGGGCGCCGTGGGTTTGAGCTTCTCCTGCATGCCGAGCAGGCCGCAGGCCAGGGTGCCGGCCATGGCGAGGTACGGATTGGCGTCCGAGCCCGCAAAACGGCTTTCCACGCGCATGTTCTCCGGCGTGTCCATCGGTACGCGCAGCCCGCAAGTGCGGTTGTCGTAGCCCCATTGCACGTTGATCGGCGCCACCTGGCCCAGCGCCAGGCGGCGGTAGGAATTCACGTTGGGGGCGAAGAACGCCATCGCCATCGGCACGTACTTCTGCAAGCCGGCAAGGTAGTGGCCGAACATCGCGCTGTGCGGGTCCTTGCCCTTGCCGGTGAACACGTTCTTGCCGCTTTTCGCATCCAGCAGGCTCTGGTGAATGTGCATGGCGCTGCCCGGCTCGTTTTCCATCGGCTTGGCCAGGAAGGTCGCGTAGATGCCATGGCGCATCGCCGCCTCGCGCATGCAGCGCTTGAACAGGAATACCTGGTCGGCGCGGGACAGCGGATCGGCATGCAGGAAGTTGACTTCCAGCTGCGCTGCGCCGGATTCGTGGATCAGCGTGTCCACGTCCAGCTCCATCGCATCGCAGTAGTCGTACATCAGGTCGAGGATCGGGTCGAACTCGTTCACCGCATCGATCGAATAGGACTGGCGCGCGGTTTCCGGACGCCCGGAACGGCCGGCCGGCGGCAGCAGCGGAAAATCCGGATCGGTGTTTTTCTGCACCAGGAAGAATTCCAGCTCCGGCGCCACCACCGGGCGCAGGCCGGCATCCGCGTACGCCTCCAGCACGCGGCGCAAAACGTTGCGCGGGGCCAGGTCGTGCGGCTTTCCGTCCTTGGTGTAGCAGTCGTGGATCACCTGCGCGGTGGGGTCCGTGGCCCACGGCACCATGCGCACCGTGTCCGGGTCCGGACGCAGGAACATGTCCGAATCCGAGGGTGAGGTGAGTTCGTAATAATCATCCGGATAGTCGCCAGTCACGGTGGTAGCGAAGATGCCTTCCGGCAGGCGCGTGCCGTAGTCGTGCGAGAACTTGTCGGCGGGAATGATCTTGCCGCGGGCAATGCCGGTAATGTCCGGCACCAGGCATTCGACCTCGGTGATGTGGCGCTCCTTCAGCCAGCGCCGCAGCGAGCTTTGGGGTTTTTCCGGAACAGCTTTTTTGCGGGTCGGGCGTGGGCTCATAAGTTCACTTTGGAATGATTGCGTTGTGCGGCGCGCAGGCGGCAGGCGTCGCCGAAGGCCTTGAATATGCCGAGGTAAAAGCGATTTTCGGTGACACGCCATTCCGGGTGCCATTGCACCCCGAGCAGGAAACCCGGGCCCTCGTGACGGAAGGCCTCGATCAACCCATCGGGCGCCACCGCTTCCACCTTCAAGCCCTTGCCCAGGCGCGCAACGCCCTGCCCGTGCAGCGAGTTGACCCGCTCCGAAGGCGTTCCGGCGATGCCGGCGAGGAGACCGCCGGGATTGAAGGTCACCGCGTGCACCGGCGCGTATTGCTGGTCCAGGGGATCGTCGAGGTTTTCGCGATGGTCGAGATAGCCGGGGTGCTCGTGCACCTTCTGGTACAGGCTGCCGCCGAAGGCGACATTCACCTCCTGGAAGCCGCGGCACACCGCCAGCAACGGCACCCCCATTTCCACCGCCAGTTTGGCTAGCGGCAGGCTGGTGGCATCGCGGGCCGGGTCATGGATATTGCCCTGGTAACTGGGTTCGTCGCTGTAATGGTGCGGCTCGATATTGCTTGTAGAACCGGTCAGCAGGATGCCGTCGACCCGGTGCAGCCACTGTTCCAGCGGCAACACGGGCTGCAAGGTGGGGAGCAGGACCGGCAGCGCCTGGGCCCCTTCCACCACGGCGCGCACGTACTTCTCGCCAACCGCGAGGAACGGGTGTGGACCGATTTGCTTACGGTCGGTGGGCAGGCCGACCAGCGGCGGGCTGGTCATCGGGGGAGGCTCGAAAAAGCTTGCCCGCAACTTAACCTGCCCGTTTTATTTTTACAACACGGGCTTCCGGATTACCGTTTTTATCCTCCTTATGTTGCGTCGCGGCACCATTTCAGGGCTTCTCAGGCCTCGCTCGCCTTCCGGTGCGTTGAGTATTCTTGACGCTCCAGGCTCTCTGCTAAGCTGCCGCGAACCACCCGTGACGCCATCATGACCCGCAATCCAGACGCCTCTCCTTCTGACGGATCCGCGCTTCCCGCCGCGGACGCCACCACCCTGCAGCAGTTGCCCGATTGCGAACTGGTCGACCTGCTGCTGCCCGACATGAACGGCCTGCTGCGCGGCAAACGCATCACCCGCGACGCACTGGAAAAGGTCTACGCCGACGGCGTATGCCTGCCGATGTCGCTGATCGCCACCGACATCACCGGCAACACGGTCGAGGAAACCGGACTGGGTTACGACATCGGCGACGAGGACCGTGTCTGCCGCCCGGTGCCAGGCTCGCTGCGGCCGGTGCCGTGGTCGCCCAGGCCGATGGCGCAACTGTTGCTGTCGATGGAGGATGCGCACGGCGGCGTACTCCAAGCCGGCATGTTCGAAGCCAACCCGCGCGAAGTGCTGAAGCGCGTACTTGAGCGCTACAGCGCACGCGGCCTCAAGCCGGTGGTCGCGGTGGAGCTGGAGTTCTACCTGTTCGACGCCCACCTGGACGCCGACGGTAAACCGCGCACGCCGGTCAATCCGGTCACCGGCCGGCGCAGCAGCAGCACCCAGGTCTATTACATGGAAGACCTCAACGACTATCGCGGCTTCACCGATGCCGTGTCGGCCGCGTGCGTGACCCAAGGCATTCCCGCCGATACCGCCGTCGCCGAATACGCGCCCGGCCAGTTCGAGATAAACCTCAAGCACCGCGACGACGCGCTGCTGGCCTGCGACGACGCGATCATGCTCAAGCGCGCGATCAAGGCGGTGGCCCAGCAGCAGAACATGCAGGCCAGTTTCATGGCCAAGCCTTTCGTCGACCAGGCCGGCAACGGCCTGCACATCCATGTCAGCGTGCTGGACAGGCAGGGCAACAACATCTTCGCCTCGACACCTGATGCGCCCGCCGACACCCTGAAGCACGCCATCGGCGGCCTGCAACGCTGCGCCAGCGACAGCCTGCTGCTGTTTGCGCCGCACGCCAACAGCTATCGCCGTTTCGTGCTCAACGCCTTCGTGCCACTCAACGATGCCTGGGGCTACAACAACCGCACCGTGGCCATGCGCATCCCGCACAGCAACGAAGCCAACACCCGCATCGAACACCGCATCGCCGGCGCCGACGCCAACCCCTACCTGGTCACCGCCGCAGTCCTGGCCGGCATGCTGCACGGGCTGGAGAACGGTTTCGACCCCGGCCCTCCGGTGGTCGGCAATGCCTACGAACAAACCGAAATCCGCACGCCCTACTGGCGCCAGGCCATCGGCAACTTCATGGCCAGCGACTTCATCCGCGAGCAGTTCGGCGAATCGTTCCGCCACATCTACGGGCAGCAGAAGCGCAAGGAAATGCTGACCTTCGAGACCCAGGTAAGCACGCTGGAATACGAGTGGTATTTGCGCGCGGTATGAGCCGGGCGTTCACCCGTAGGAGCGCCCCATGGGCGCGAGCTCTCCAGCCTGACCGCGAAAGATCCAAGAACGCGCGCCCATGGGGCGCTCCTACAGGTAACCGGGGGCTCGCATGAACACGAAAGCCTGCTACCCACCCTCCTGGTACGCCGCCAGCGCCACCCCACTGCCACAGCAACCCGCGCTGCAAGGCCGCCTCGACGCCGACATCTGCATCCTCGGCGCCGGCTACACGGGCCTGTCGGCAGCGCTGGAACTGGCCGAAGCCGGCTACCGGGTCGTTGTGCTGGAAGCCGAACGCATCGGCTGGGGTGCATCCGGACGCAACGGCGGCCAGGCCATCGCCGGTTTCAGCTGTGGCGAAGCCAAGCTGGAATCACTGGTCGGTTTCGACGATGCCCGAAAAATGTTCGACCTGTCACGCGAAGGCCTGCAGTGGCTGCGCGAACGCATCCGCAAGCACGACATCCAATGCGACTGGCGCGACGGGCACGCGACCGTGCCGATCAAGCCGCGCCAGGAACACGAAATAAAATCGGCGGTCGAGGATTTCAGGAGCCGTTACGATTACCCGGTTGAATGGTGGGATCGCGAACGGCTGCGTGCCGAACTGGCCAGCGATCGCTATCTCGGCGCCCTGTACGACCCGCAAAGCGGCCACCTGCATCCACTGGAATACGCGCTGGGACTGGCGCGGGCGGCCATGGTCGCAGGCGTGCGCATCTTCGAACAATCACGGGTGACGCAGCTGGTGCGTGGCGCGAAACCGATATTCAAGACCGCCGAAGGCGAAGTGCATTGCGACTTCGCGATCCTGGCCGGCAACGCGCTTGTCCATGGCATCGCGCCGGAGCTGGATTCGAAGATCATGCCGGTCGGCACCTACATCGGCGCGACCGTGCCGCTGGGTGAGGAGCGCGCCCGCGCGTTGGTCCGCAACGACATGGCCGTGGCCGACACCAACTGGGCGCTGGATTATTTCCGCCGCAGCCGCGACAACCGCCTGCTGTTCGGTGGCCGCGCCAGCTACTCCACCCTGCCCCCGCCCAACCTGCGCGGCACCATGACCCGGCGCATGCGCCGCGTATTCCCGCAGCTGGCCGACGTGGAGATCGAATACGTATGGGGTGGCTACATCGACATCTCACTCAACCGCGCGCCGCACTTCGGCCGCCTCGGGTCCAATGTCTATTTCGCACAGGGCTTCTCCGGCCACGGCGTCATCGCGACCGGACTGGCCGGCAAGCTCGTTTCGGAAGCGATACGTGGACAATCGGAACGCCTCGATCTGTTCGCGAAGATCCCGCACCTGCCCTTCCCCGGCGGCCGCGCCCTGCGCACGCCGATGCTGGTCGCGGCGATGGCCTGGTACAAGCTGCGTGATGCGCTGTGGTGATCTGCGAAATTCATTCGCGGTGAGATTCACCAGATTTCGTTCGTGTTGAGCCTCACCAGAGTCCGCTCGTGGTGGATCCGCCAAACCACACGTCACGATCGAAAAATCCGCCCTGGCCAACAGCGCTGTCGCCAACAGCGTGGTTACACCGGCTTGGCAACAACGGGCTGCCAAGCGCTCGATCGACTAGTCGGCGCTGCGCTTGATTCCTGGCGACAGCAGCAACGCAACCAGGGTCAACACCGCCGCCGCCGACAGGTAATAACCCACGTAGGCCACGCCGTATTTTTCCGCCAGCAGCGTTGCGATATAGGGCGCCAGTGATGCGCCAAGGATGCCGGCCAGGTTGAATGCAAGCGAGGCACCGGTGTAGCGCACCGCGGTCGGGAACATTTCCGCGAGGAAGGCGCCGCAGGGCCCATAGGTCAGGCCGGTGATGACCATGCCCCCGATCAGGAACAGCAGGACCCCGACAGTGCTTCCGGAACTGAAAAGGGGACCGTAAGCGAGTCCGAAGACAACGATCGCCAGCGTGGCCACGATCATTGCCGTGCGCCGGCCCGCCCTATCCGCGAACAAGGCAGACACCGGAATACCGGCGGCGAAAAACAGTACCGCGATCATCTGCATCAGCAGGAACTGCTCCCGCGAGTAACCCAGCTTCGCGGTTGCCCAGCCCAGGGTGAACACGGTCATCAGGTAGAACAGGACGAAGGTCGCGACCAGGGCGAAGCTGCCCGCCAGCAATGCGCGCGGATGATCGCGCAGCACCGACAGCATCGGCAGGCGCACACGCTCGCCCCGGTCCAGGGTCTTCTGGAAATCGGGTGTCTCGGCAATGCGCAGGCGCACCCACAGGCCGACGAAGACCAGCACCGCACTGGCCAGGAACGGAATGCGCCAGCCCCAGGCAAGGAACTGCGCATCGTCCATCACCTCGGTCAGCAACAGGAAGATGCCGGTTGAACACAGGAAGCCCAGCGGCGCCCCAAGTTGCGGAAACATGCCGTACCAGGCGCGCTTGCCCGGTGGCGCGTTCTCCGTGGCCAGCAGCACCGCACCGCCCCATTCGCCACCCAGGCCCAGGCCCTGGCCGAATCGGCACAACGCCAGCAGGATCGGAGCAAGCACGCCGATGCTGGCGTAGGTCGGCAACAGGCCAATCGCAATCGTCGACAGTCCCATGGTCAACAGCGCCGCCACCAGCGTCGCCTTGCGGCCGATGCGATCGCCGAAGTGGCCGAACAGCGCCGAGCCCACCGGCCGGGCGAAGAACGCCAGGGCGAAGGTCGCAAATGATTTCAAGGTTGCCGACGCCGGATCGCTCTCGGGGAAGAACAGCATCGGGAAGACAATCACCGCCGCCGTGGCGTAGATGTAGAAATCGAAGAACTCGATGGTGGTGCCGATCAGGCTGGCGAACAGCACCCGTCGCGGGGAGTTGGCAGGAAGGGCGGCGGTGGTCATTGGCGATGATCGGGCGGAGACCAGCGGATTCTGGCAGATCGAAGCGCCCGTAGGAGCGGCCCTTGGCCGCGACGCTCTGTGCTCTCATCGCAGAGAAGCATCGCGGCCAAGGGCTGCTCCTACGGTCGGGCGTCAGCTTTCCAGGTTGATCCAGGTCGCCTTCATCTCGGTGTATTTGTCGAAGGCGTGCAACGACTTGTCGCGGCCATTGCCCGACTGCTTGTAGCCGCCGAACGGCGCGGTCATGTCGCCGCCATCCCAGTAGTTCACCCACACGCTGCCCGCGCGGAGCTTGCGGGCGACCCGATGGGCGCGACTGATGTCGCTGGTCCAAACGCCGGCGGCCAGCCCGTAGTCGCTGTCGTTGGCCATGCGCAGGGCCTGCTCCTCGTTGTCGAAGGCAATCACCGACAGCACCGGGCCGAAGATCTCTTCGCGCGAGATGGTGTGCTCATGCAAGACGTCGTCGAATACAGTCGGTTCAATATAGCTGCCGCCGGGAACGGTGTTGGCACGCTTGCCACCCAGCACCAGCCTGGCGCCTTCGGCAACGCCTTTTTCGATGTAGCCAAGCACGCGTCCGGTCTGGGTCTCGTCGACCATCGCACCCATTGGCGCACCGGGTTCAAATGGATGCCGTGGCTGCATCTTCCTGCCGGCCTCCACCACGCGGGCGACGAATTCATCCTTGATCGAGCGTTCCACCAGCAACCGCGACGCAGCGGTGCAGACTTCGCCCTGGTTGTAGAAGATGCCGCTGGCCGCCGCTTCGGCCGCCTTGTCCAGGTCATGCGCATCGGCGAATACCAGGTTCGGGCTCTTGCCGCCGCATTCCATGTAGGCGCGCTTGAGGTTGGAGCGCCCCGCGCATTGCAGCAGTTGCTTGCCGACCGCGGTGGAACCGGTGAATACCAGTCCATCCACGTCCATGTGCAGCGCCAGCGGTTCGCCCGCCTCTTTGCCGAAACCCGGTACAACGTTGAATACGCCAGCGGGAATGCCCGCCTCCATGGCGATTTCGGCCAGGCGGACCACGCTGAGCGGCGATTTCTCTGACGGTTTCAGCACTACCGAATTGCCCATGGCCAGCGCCGGCGCCAGTTTCCAAGTCGCCATCAGCAGCGGGAAATTCCACGGCACGATCGCGCCGACCACGCCCAGCGGCTCACGCGTGACCAGGCCGAGTTCGCCCGGTCCGGTCGCCGCCACTTCGCCATAGACCTTGTCCAGCGCCTCACCGGTCCAGGCCATGCAGCGGATGGTCGCGCCGACATCGACCTGGCGCGCGTCGGTCACCGGCTTGCCCATGTCCAGCGATTCCAGCAGCGCCAGCTCGTCGCCATACTGCTCGATCAACTGGGCGAACTTGAGCAGCACCTTCTTGCGGTGAGTGGGCTTTGCTTCCGACCACGCTCCTGAATCAAAGCTGCGCCGCGCAGCGACAACCGCACGCTCGATGTCCTCGGCTGCACACTCGGCCACGCGCCCAAGCGAGCGGCCATCAATCGGACTGATGCAGTCGAAGGTCTTGCCGCTGGCTGCATCGACGTACTTGCCATCGATGAAGGCCTGGGTGCGGATCTTCAAGCCATCGGCGAGGGCTTGCCAATTGTCGCGGGTGCGTGGTGCGTTCATGGGAGATGCCTCTGGTTCAGAGCCTTCGGAAATACGTTACAGGAAATGATGCGGGTGGTTGGTGGTTGGTGGTTAGCGGCACTGGTTCTAGCTGTTGCTCTTGCGGTTGCGGTTGCGGTTGCGGTTGCGGTTGCGGTTGCTGTTGCGGTTGCTGTTGCTGTTGCTTCAAGAATCCCGTGAGGCGCGGCAAGCGGGACGGGTAC
This sequence comes from Pseudoxanthomonas sp., assembly GCA_039932615.1. GTDB lineage: Bacteria > Pseudomonadota > Gammaproteobacteria > Xanthomonadales > Xanthomonadaceae > Pseudoxanthomonas_A. The sequence continues at coordinate 4,322 of JBDTPP010000078.1, read as the reverse complement.
AACCCCGCAGGGGCGGCGCACAAGGATGTGCGCCGTTTCCGTAGGCGCAGGCTGCGCCTTACGGAAATTCCCGGCCCGCTTGCGAATCCAACGCCTTCATCGTTGGGCGCGCCGTTAGGGTGTGTTTCTTTGGTCACTTTCTTTGCACAAGCAAAGAAAGTGACTCGCGCATCGCGCGAAGCGCCTTGTTCCTAGACCACAGCGGCAAGAGATCCCCGCCTGCGCGAGGATGACGAGCAAGAGCAAGATCAAGAACAAGATCAAAATCACCCCTCCTCAATCCTCCCCTGCGCTATGTGCAAGGGAGGAGGCAGAACAAATCAAAACGTCGCCGGCGTATTCGCACTGAACACCACCGCTTCCACCTCGCCGACATTGCGGAAACGATGCGGCACCTTGCTCTCGAAATAATAAGCCTCGCCCGCGCGCAGCACCCGCACCTGGCCACCGACCGTCACTTCCACTTCACCTTCCACTACCACCCCACCTTCCTCACCCTCGTGCAGCAGCATGCTGTCGCCGGTATCGGTGCCCGGCGGCATCACCTCGCGCAGGATGCACATCTGCCGTTGCGGGCGATGCTGGCCGACCAGGAAATAGTGGATTCCATTGCTGCCGACGTCCGGTAATTCCTCGGCGGCATAGAACGGACTGTCGGGCAGGCCAATCTCCAGGTCCAGGGTGAAGAAATCCGCAAGTGAAATCGGGATGCCGTCCAGCACCTTCTTAAGCGAACTGACCGACGGACTGACCTTGTTCTGTTCGATCAGGGAGATCGTGCTGTTGGTCACGCCGACCCGCTTGGCCAGCTCGCGCTGGCTGAGATCCTTGGATTTGCGAACCAGCTGCAGGCGCGCGCCTATGTCCATCCCCGCCTCCCATACTGGAAACAATGATGCTGGATACTTTACACGGCGTAACGATACGGTCAATTTTCCCTCCAATAATCGGGCGGTTGTAAAGTTTTTTCAACGCGATAAGCTGCGCGAACCTTTCCCAGGCATCCCCATGGAGCCCGTCCGATGAGCGCAGAATCCTCCCCCGGCAATGTCGCCCTGGCCGAGCATTACGCGGCCCAGGCAACCCGGGCACCCGCGTCCATGGACGCCTTCTGGATGCCCTTCACCGCCAACAAGCAGTTCAAGTCCGCGCCGCGGCTTCTGGCCAGCGCATCAGGCATGTATTACAAGACTGTGGACGGGCGCGAGATCCTCGATGCGACCTCCGGCCTGTGGTGCTGCAACGCCGGCCATTCGCGTCCGCGCATTGTTGAAGCGGTAAAGACCCAGATAGAAACCCTGGATTTCGCGCCGAATTTCTCCATGAGTTCGCCGCTGCCATTCGTGCTGGCCGAGCGCCTGGCCGAACTGGCGCCGGGCAAACTCAACCACGTTTTCTATACCAATTCAGGTTCCGAGTCGGTCGACAGCGCGCTGAAGATGGCCATCGCCTACCACCGCGCGCGCGGTGAAGGGCAGCGTACGCGACTTATCGGCCGCGAGAAGGGCTACCACGGCGTCGGCTTCGGCGGCATTTCCGTCGGCGGACTGCCCAACAACCGCAAGTGGTTCGGCCCCGGCCTGACCGGCGTAGACCACCTGCGCCACACCCTGGATATCGGCCGCAATGCGTTTTCAAAAGGACTGCCGGAATACGGCGTCGAACTGGCCGAGGACCTGGAACGCATGGTCGCGTTGCACGATGCATCGACCATTGCTGCGGTCATCATCGAACCCATCTCCGGCTCTGCCGGTGTGATCATCCCGGCCGACGGATACCTGAAACGCATCCGCGAGCTGTGCAGCAAACACGGCATCCTGCTGATCTTCGACGAAGTGATCACCGGCTTCGGCCGCGTCGGCAATGCTTTCGCCGCGCAGCGCTTCCAGGTGATGCCGGACATGATCACCGCGGCCAAGGGGCTGACCAATGGCTGCGTGCCGATGGGTGCGGTACTGGTGTCCGACGACATCCACGACGCCTTCATGCAGGGTCCGGACAACGCCATCGACCTGTTCCATGGCTATACCTATTCTGGCCATCCGCTGGCCTGCGCCGCCGCAATCGCAACCCTGGACACGTATGCCGAGGAGAACCTGTTCGACAAGGCGATCGAACTGGGCGACTACTGGCAGGAAGGCATCCATTCGCTCAAGGGCCTGCCCAACGTCGTCGATATCCGCAACTACGGCCTGATCGGCGCGATCGAATTGGCCCCACGCCCGGGTGCGCCCGGCGCCCGCGGCTATGACGTGTTCACCCGCGCCTTCAACGAGGGCAACCTGCTGACCCGGCTCACCGGCGACGTGCTTGCCCTGTCGCCACCGCTGATCGTGGAGAAATCACATATAGACGATATCTTCAGCCGGCTGGCGGACGCGATCTCGGCAACAGACTGATACTGGCCCATTACAATCAACTACGCGCAGCCCGCTGACGGGCCTGCTTCCCTGAACCTCAATCAGCAAGGTAATTCCATGCCTACGCTCTACCTGAAAGACAGCAACCAGCTCCTTGCCGAAATCAGCGCCGCCGATCTTGCACACATGGTCAACGTGATGGAAGAGGAAAGCTCGACCGACAAGGACTACTTCATCAATCTCGACACGATTGACCTTCTGAAAGGCGCCGGCGCTTCCGAGCAGTTGACGACTGCGCTGGAGTCCGCCGTGGCCGGCTCGGAAGGCATTGATGTGGTTTGGCGGTGAGCGCTTTCAACTACCGTCGGTAACCCAACGCATTCGAGCATCAAGCCCGGGAGGGCAGAACCATGCTGATCGGCGTACCCAAGGAAATAAAGAACAACGAGTACCGCATCGGCCTGACTCCCGCCGGCGCGCGCGAGCTGGTCGCCAACGGCCACAGCGTCATGCTCCAGCACGAGGGTGGCAAGGGCATCGGCCTGCTTGACGAGATGTATGTGCGCGCTGGTGCGCAGATCGTGGAAAGCGCAGAGGAAATATTCCAACGCGCCGAGATGATCATCAAGGTCAAGGAACCGCAGCCGGTCGAATGCGCGATGCTTCGTCCCGGCCAGGTTCTCTTCACCTACCTGCACCTCGCGCCGGACCCGGAACAAACCAGGGCGCTGGTGAAGTCCGGTGCCACCTGCATCGCCTACGAAACCGTCACCGACCGCAAGGGCGGGTTGCCGCTGCTGGCGCCGATGAGCGAAGTGGCCGGGCGCATGTCGATCCAGGCCGGCGCCCATGCACTGGAAAAGGCACAAGGCGGTTCGGGGGTATTGCTCGGCGGCGTACCCGGGGTTAAGCCGGCCGAAGTACTGGTAATCGGCGGCGGCGTGGTTGGGATCAATGCGGCACGCATGGCCATTGGCATGAATGCCCACGTGACCATCGTCGACCGCTCACTCGACCGGCTGAAATACCTCGACGAACTGTACGGTGATCGGCTGACCACCATCTATTCCACCCACGATGCGATCGAGGACCGCCTGCACGACACCGACCTGGTGATCGGCGCGGTACTGGTTCCCGGGGCCGCGGCACCCAAGCTGATCGCACGCTCGCAATTGAAACTGATGCGTGCGGGCTCGGTGCTGGTCGACGTGGCCATCGACCAGGGCGGCTGCTTCGAGACCAGCAAGGCGACTACGCACCAGGATCCGACTTATGAAGTGGACGGCATCATCCACTACTGCGTGGCCAACATGCCCGGCGGCGTAGCCCGCACTTCGACCTTCGCCCTGACCAACGCGACCCTGCCCTTCGCCCTGCAACTGGCCAACAAGGGTGCGCGCCAGGCCATGCTGGACGACGAGCACCTGCTCAACGGACTGAATGTGTTCGACGGCAAGGTCACCTACAAGGCTGTGGCCGACGACCTGGGTTACGAGTACGTGCCGTCGACGACAGCGCTGGGTTGATACATTTCCCCTTTCCCGCAAGGGCAGAGGAAGATCAAGAGCACGGTGTTACCCATGAACGAAACCCTGTCCCACTTCATCAACAATACCAGGATCGCCGGCACCAGCGACCGCCGCGGTGACGTATTCGATCCTGCCACCGGGAAAGTTTCCGCACGCGTACCACTGGCGTCCACCGCCGATGTCGAATCCGCGGTCGATGCGGCGGCGGCGGCGTTCCCGGCGTGGGCTGAAACCACTCCGCTCAACCGCGCCCGGGTCATGTTCCGCTTCAAGGAGTTGCTGGAACGTCATGCCGATGACGTCGCCCGCCTGATCACTTCCGAACACGGCAAGGTCCTGTCCGACGCCCGTGGCGAGGTCACGCGCGGCCTGGAAGTAGTCGAGTTCGCCTGCGGCATCCCGCACCTGCTCAAGGGCGAGCACTCGATGAATG
>JBDTPP010000077.1:0-13446 GCA_039932615.1 Pseudoxanthomonas sp. | reverse complement strand
AATAGGGACATTGCACGTCGCCGCCCGGCGCATCCTCGATGGCCAGGTACACGCGTGGATGCGAATTCCACAAGGCCATTGACGGCAACGGGCAGCTCAACGGCAGATCGCTGCGGTGCACGGTGTAGCGCTTCTGGGCATTGGCGGGCGCGGTGGCGGTCTGGCTCATGGTTCATTCGATGCAACGCGAGGGACTGCAGTCTAGCAGCCGGGTCTGTGCGGAAAAAGGAATAAGCATGGAATACAGGGGCTAGGCCTGGCTTTGGCTTTGGCTGTTTCTGGTCCCGTGAGGCGCGGCAAGCAGGGCGGGGCAAACCCCGCAGGGGCGGCGCACGGGGATGTGCGCCGTTTCCGTAGACACAGGATGTGTCTTACGGAAATTCCCCGGCCTGCCTGCGGACCCGGTGGCTCCATCGCCGGGCGCGCCGCAGGGTGTGTTTCTTTGGTTACTTGACCAGCCATGCGGCTGTTGTGGAGCGCTTCTTTGCACAAGCAAAGAAAGTGACTCGCGCATCGCGCGGCTTTCAACAGCGCAGCTTTTCAACGCGTTGCTTTCATACAAGAGCGAAGAGCGATCCCCGCCCCCGACTACAGCACTCGAGGGCAGGCTCTGCGCGGGGATGACGAGCAAGAACAAAAACACCCCTCCTCAATCCTCCCCTGCGCTACGCGCAAGGGAGGAGGCCAGGAGCGATCAAGACGGATTACTTCGCCTTCGGCACGATCGCCTCGGTGGTGATCGACAGCCTCACCTCATCGCCGACGTTGGGCACGTACAGGCCCACGCCGAAGTCACTGCGCTTGAGCGTTGCGGTCGCGTCGAAACCAATGATGCCGCGGCCATCGCCCAGCTTGTCGGCCTTGTTCAAGACCACGTCCAGCACCACTGGCCTGGTGATGTCCTTGATGGTCAGGTCGCCGCTCACCTTGAGCTTGCCGCCGCCCAGGTCTTCGACCTGGGTGCTCTTGAAAGTGGCGGACGGGAATTTGATCGCGTCGAAGAAGTCGACGCTGCGCAGGTGTTCGTCGAAGTCCTTGACGAAGCCGTTCAGGCCGGCCAGTGGGAGGGTCACCTGCACGCTGGACGCGGAAACTTTCTCTGCGTCGTAGACCAGGGTCCCGTCGGCTTGGCCGAAGTTGGCGCTGGGGTGCGAGAAACCCTTGTGGTTCCAGCTGGCGAGGACCAGCGTGTGGTTGGGGTCGAGCTTGTAGGTGATCGGAGCGGCGAAGACCGAACCGGCGAAGGCGAACAGGGCGACAACGAGCAGGGGCTTGCGCATCATGATTCTCCCGGGGTGGTGGTTGGTTGCGGTCACGACGAATGACCCGGCCGAATCCGGATCGTGGCGCGCATCCACTGGACCGCTACTGTATTCCGCTTCGCAAAAGAAAACGCCGGCCGCGACAAGCGCGGCCGGCGTTAGCGGGGAACAACGGCGGTCGCGGCTTATTTGGCCTTGGGTACGCCCGCCTCGGTGGTGATGCGGATCTTGACTTCGTCGCTAACCGCGGGGGCATACAGGCCCACGCCGAAATCGCTGCGCTTGAGCGTGGTGCTGGCATCGAAACCGATCGCCGGCTGCTTCTGCATGTTCTCGCCGACTTTGTTCAGGGTCACGTCCAGCACCACCGGCTTGGTGATGTCCTTGATGGTCAGGTTGCCGGTGACCTTGAGCTTGCCGCCGCCGAGGTCCTCGACCTTGGTGCTCTTGAAGCTGGCCGACGGGAACTTGGTCGCGTCGAAGATCTCGGCGCTGCGCAGGTGTTCATCGAACTTGGCGCTGAAGGCATTCAGGCCCGACAGCGGCAGAGTCACCTGGACGCTGGACTTGGCGACATTGGCGGCGTCATAGACCAGGCTGCCTTCGGCCTGGCCGAAATGCGCGGTGGGGTTGGAGAAACCGAAGTGGTTCCACTGCGCGATCACGTCGGTATGGGTCGGGTCGAGCTTGTAGGTGACGGGGGCGGCGAAGGCCGAACCGGCAAAAGCGAAAAGAGCGGCAACGAGCAGGGTCTTGCGCATGACGGATTCCTTGATGGAGGGGAAGCAGAGGGAAACAGACGCAGGGTTGGCGTGGAGTGAGCTACTCGATCCGCGCCGCTTCGTCGAACGACAGGCGCGGCAGGCGCGGGAACACGCCTGCGGGATCGCCATAACCCAGGTTGACCAGGAAGTTGGACTTGATCGCGGTACCGGCGAAGAAAGCCTCGTCGACCTTGGCATTGTCGAAGCCCGACATCGGGCCGGCGTCCAGGCCCAGCGCGCGTGCCGCCAGGACCAGGTAGGCGCCTTGCAGGCTGCCGTTGCGGAACGCGGCAACATGGCGATTCTCGCGCTGGCCGTCGAACCAGCTCTTCGCGTCGGGCACGTGCGGGAACAGGAACGGGGTCTTCTCGTGGAAATCCTCGTCGAAACCGACGATCACGGTGACCGGGGCGGCCATGGTCTTCTTGTAATTGCCCGGGTCCAGGGTCGGGCCGAGCTTGGCCTTGGCCTCCGCGGATTTGACGAACACGAAGCGTGCCGGCGTGGTGTTGGCTGCGGTCGGGCCCCATTTCAGCAACTCATACAGCGCATGCAGCTGCGAATCCTCGACCGGTTTGTCGAGAAAGGAGTTCTGGGTGCGCGCGGTGCGGAACAGCTGGTCCAGCGCGGTATCGTTCAAGACTTCCGACATGTGACGTCCTTGGAGAATTCAGGGAGGAGGAATCGGGTGGCAGGAATACGGTGGGTCAAGCGGTTCGCGAGCCACCGCAAATCAGGACGGGAAGTGTAGAGTGTCCTGACAATGGAGACATCCGGTCACTTCGGAACGGATTGTATTGTTTTTTGGAACAACAACCCAGGCAACCATGGATTCGACACAGCTCTGGACCTTCACCGATGGCCATGCCGGCAACCGACGCCAGGCCGATGCCTTGGCCGCGGCACTCGATGGCGGACAGGTCACGGACTGGTTGCTGCAGCCGCGCCTGCCGTGGCGGGTGTTCGCGCCACGTCGTTTTGCCGGAGCCGAAAACGCCTTTGGCCCTGTCTTCGCCACGGTGCTCGAACAACCGCCGCAGTTGGCCATAGGTTGCGGCCGGCAAGCGGCCCTGGCCACGCGCCTGCTGCGCGAACATGGCAGCAAGGTCGTGCAGATCCTCGACCCGCGCATCCAAACCAGGCATTGGGACCTGGTGGTCGCACCCGGACATGACCAGCTGCAGGGCAGCAACGTCGTGCCCCTGCTCGGCAGCCTGAATCCGGTAGACGACGCGTGGCTGTTGCAGGCACGCAGCGCATTCGCCGTGTTTGCGGAACTGCCGCAGCCACGCACCGCGGTACTGCTGGGTGGTTCCAGTACACATGCACGCTTCGATCGCAGCGCCTTCGAAGTATTGGCATCGAAACTCGAGGTGTCGCTGGCCCGTGACGGCGGCAGTGTGCTGGTCACCACTTCGCGGCGCACCCCCGCCGACCTGGTGGGCGCGTTGCGTCATCGCTATGTGGAAACCCCCGGCCTGACCTGGTGCGGCGAGGCCGATGGCGCCAATCCCTACGCAGGCCTGCTGGCCTGGGCCGACCGCATCGTGTGTTCACCGGATTCAGTGAACATGATCTCCGAAGCCTGTGCCACGCGCGTGCCGGTGCATGTATTCGATCCGTCGCGGGTCAGCGGGCGGCCACGCCGGTTCCTCGACGCGCTGCTGCAGAGCGGACGCATCCGCGCGATGGACACCGCGCTTGCCTCGTTCCCGGTGCAACCGTTGCGCGAGACCGCACGGGTCGCGGCGATCGTGCGGGAGCGCCTGGACTTGTCCCCCAAGGCAACTTCCTTCGGGGCGTAGGCACGGGACTTGCCGGCGAAGCTTTTGGCGTTGAAGCAGGAGCATCGCGGGCAAGGCCCGCTCTTACGGTGCCGCTGGGCGACCAGGTGACTCGCTACCCGGGATCGAACTTCAGACCCTGCGCACGCACCGCGGCGTCCACCAACATTCGCGATGACGCGATGGCTTCGCTTTCTACCACCAGTCGCGGACGTCGGTCCAGGGTGCAGGCCAGGCCCTCGCCGACGAAGATGGAATGCACCTGCATCAGTGCGGGCGCAAGTATGCCGTCAAGGAGGCCGGCATCTGCCGCCGCCTCGATCAGTCCCGGCGTATCCCGCGACACCAGCAATGCCGCATGCGCGGCCGATTCGCGCAACACCAGGTACTGCAGCAGGAACTCCAGGTCGACCAGCCCGCCGGCGCCCTGCTTGAGGTCGAAGCGCGCGGCGTCGCTGCGGTCCAGTTCGGCACGCATCTTCAACCGCATCTTGCCGACTTCCTCGCCCAGCGCGTGCGGATCACGCGATTGGGCCAGGGTCTGCGCACGGATCGTTTCGAATTCGGCCTGTAGCGACTCATCACCGGCGATCCCGCGTGCCCGCACCAGTGCCTGGTGTTCCCAGGTCCAGGCGCGCTCGCGCTGGTACTCGCGATAGCTGGGCAACGACGACACCAGCAGGCCCTTGGCGCCATCCGGCCGCAGGCGCAGGTCAACATCGTAGAGACGACCCGCGCCGGTGACGGCACCCAGCAAGGCGACCAGTTTCTGCGCCAGGCGCGCATACCAGCGGCCTGCCTCGAGTGGTCGCGCGCCATCGGAAATTGCTGATTCCTGCGCATCGAACAGGAATACCAGGTCCAGGTCCGAACCAAAGCCGAGCTCTTCGCCGCCCAGGCTGCCGTAGCCGATCACCGCAAAGCGCCCACCTGCGACCTCGCCATGGGCAGCGATGACTTCGGCCTGCACCCGCGCCAGCACGACTCGCACCACCTCGTCGGCCAACCACGCCAGCTGCCGCGTGCTGGCGCGTGCCGACTGGCGTCCGTCCAGCGCCGCCAGGGCGGTGCGGAAACTCAAGGCCAGGCGTACTTCGTTGAGCATGCGCAGGGCGATCTCCGGATCGTCTTCCTGCAAGGTAGTGGCGCATTCGCCGCGCATGGCGGCGCGGTCGGGCATCGGCCCACCGACCCGCGTGTCCAGCAATTCATCCAGCAGCAGCGGATACAGCGCCAGCCGCTCGGCAAGCAGGGCGCTGCGGGTCACCACTTCCACCAGCCGCTTCAGGGCGCTGGGTTGCTCGTCGAGCAGGGCCAGATAACTGGTCCGGCGCAGGACCGCACGCAACAGGACCAGCAACCGCTTAAGTGCCGCGTCGGACTGGGACGATTGGACCGTGGCTTCGAGCAGCGCCGGCAACACCCGATCCAGGCGCGTGCGGGCGCCATCCGAGAGTCCCGACACGCCGCTGGAATTGGCGAAATCACGCAATGACGCGTCGGCACTGCGGGGGTCGGAGAATCCCGCGGTCGCCAGCACCGTCGCGTCGCCGGATCCGGGCAAGGCGCGCCAGTACTGGGTCAGTGCACCAGACACCGATTCGCGCCGCCGCGGCGCCAGCAGTTCGTCGAATTCGGCGGCGACGCGCGCACGCTGGATTTCCAGCGCTTCGCGCAGCGCTTCCCACTGCGGATAACCCAGCGCATGGGCGATGCGCGCGCGGTCCAGGGCTTCTTCGGGCAGTACGTGGGTCTGCGCGTCGCGCAGCATCTGCAGGCGGTTCTCCAGCTTGCGCAGGAAACGGTAGGCATGGATCAGGGCGTCGCCGTCTTCGCGCGAGATCCGGCGCGTTTCCATCAGCGCGCGCAGGGCCGGCAGCAAGCGGCGCTCGCGCAAGACCGGCTCACGCCCGCCGTGGATCAGTTGCAGGGCCTGGGCCAGGAATTCAATCTCACGGATACCGCCGGACCCGCGCTTGATGTCGTCGTCCAGTTCGCGGCGCGCCACCTCGGCGGCAATCGCCGCCTTCATGTCGCGCAGGCCGTCGAGTGCGGTGAAGTCGAGATAGCGGCGATACACGAACGGACGCAGGGTCTGCAGCCATTGTTCGCCGGCTTCGATATCGCCGGCGACCGCACGCGCCTTCAGCCAGGCATAGCGTTCCCAATCGCGGCCTTCGCGCTGGAAGTACTGGTCCATGCCGGCGAAGGAAAGCGCAACCCGCCCGGCATTGCCGAACGGACGCAGGCGAAGGTCGACGCGATGACAGAAGCCGTCCACGGTTGGTTCGTCCAGAAGCTTGGCCAGTTGCTGGCCGAGGCGGGCGAAATAATCCTCCGCCGCCAGCGGTCTCGGACCATCGGATTCGCCACCCTGCGGATAGGCATAGACCAGGTCGATGTCGGAAGAAAAATTCAGCTCGCCACCGCCGAGCTTGCCCAGGCCGAACACCACCAACCGCTGCAGCGTGCCATCGGCCGCGCGCACCGTACCGTGGCGGCGGGAGAACGCGTTTTCCAGGGCGGCAAGCGCGATCCGCAGGCAGGTCTCCGCCAGCCGCGTGCTGCCGGTGAGGATCGCGTCGACCTCGTCCAGCGCCAGCACGTCGCGCCAGACCAGGCGCGTGGATTCGGCACTGCGATAGCGACGCAGTTGTTCGGGCCACAGTGACGGCTCATCCGCCGCCAGCAACGGTGGCGACAGAGGCAGTGCGCCATCGCCTTGGGCGAGACTCGCCAGCAACTCGGGTTGTTTACGCAGGGTTTCCAGGGCGAAATCGCTGGCGACGATCACCTTCGTGATGCGTGCGGAGAAGGCGGCGTCATCCAGCAGCATCGCCGATTGCGGCGAGCTTGCGCGCAGGCGCGACAGGCCGCGCTCGATCAGCGCTTCGAGGGATTCATTCATAGGATCGCGATTGTGTCACGACCTCCAGCACCGGCGCGGGAGCGGCGTCGTGGGAAGCGATGTTGTGGGAGCGGCGTCCCGCCGCGAGCTCTTGCCTTGGCTTTGGCCTTGTTCCTGCCCCTGTTCGACACAGAGAAGCCAGGGCACAGAGCAGATCAAGAGCTCGCGGCGGGACGCCGCTCCCACGAATCACGCTGCCAGCAGGAGATCCGGCAACGTCGACTCGAGCTTCAAATCCAGCCCGAACTGCTTCGCCAGGTGCGCCAGCAGAACCGGCTTCACCGCATCCATCCCCGACGGCCCACCGAGACCGGAAAGCGTGGTCACCTGCAGGCCCTGGTAGCCGCAGGGATTGATCCGGTGCCAGGGCTCCAGGTCCATGTCGATATTGAAGGCCAGGCCATGGAAGGTGCAGCCACGGCGTACGCGTATGCCCAGCGCACCGATTTTGGCCCCAGCCACGTACACGCCCGGCGCACCTTCCTTGCGTTCGGCGTGGATGTTCCACTCGGCCATGGTGTCGATCATGGATTGCTCGATCCTGCACACGTATTCGCGTACGCCTACCTTCATCCGTTTCAGGTCGAACAGCGGATAAGCCACGATCTGCCCAGGTCCGTGGTAAGTGACCTGTCCACCGCGATCGACGTGGACCACCGGGATGTCGCCAGCCGCGAGCACATGCTCGGGCTTGCCGGCCTGGCCCAGGGTGAAGACCGGATCGTGTTCCACCAGCCAGATTTCATCGGCGGTGGTTTCATTGCGCGCGTCGGTGAAGCGTTGCATCGCATGCCAGACCGGCTCGTATGGCTGGCGTCCGAGCTCGCGCACCAGACACGGGGCCGCGGTCAAATCGTCCACTTCACTTCCGGATGCGCGCGCAATGCGTTGTGCGCGTCGTCGTATTGCTCACGGTTTTCGGCGTGGAAACCGATCCGCACCGACACGTACTTTCCGTTGGAGGAATGCTTCCAGCTGATACTTTCGGTGAGCACTTCAATGCCTGCGTCAGTGAGCAAACGCGGCAGTTCGCTTTCCAGGCCGGTGTCGGCGGTACCCATCGCGCTGAGTTCGAAGGTTCCGGGGAACTGGAAGCCGTGATCGGGGTTGTCTGATTTGATTTCCATGGAGCGATTATTGGGCCATTGCAGCCGAAACCCAAGCCAGCGGTACAGCGTGGGAGCGGCTTCCAGCCGCGAGCTCTTGCCCTTCTCGATTGCCGGGGCGATTGCACAGGAGTAAAAGCTCGCGGCTGGAAGCCGCTCCCACGAGAAAGGGCCGCATTTACATGCGGCCCTTCGGATGGTGCGGTATCTCCATGGTCGGAGCGTGGATTACCGGGAAAGCTCGATGCTGGTGGAATTGACCCAGCCCTTGTTGCCCAGCTCGTCTTCCACTTCCCACATCAGGCCGTCCTTGTTGCCGGTCGGGTACAGCATCATGCCCGGGTCCAGCGAACGCACGGCCTTGCCGGTGCCCTTGGAATTGGCCAGCAGGCGCGCGGCCTTGGTCACCGTCACCGCCTGGGTGGCATTGGCCGCCGACGCGTTGGCCGGCAAGCCACCCAGCTGGCTGATGATGTCGGTATAGGCCTGCAGGTAGGCCAGGGTGATGACCTGGCCCAACTCGGTGTTGGCGTAACCCGAAACCCCGGCTGCACCCCAGCCACTGCCGCCAAACAGGCCGCCACCCGCACCCCAGCCCAGGTCGGTCTTCTTGGCATTGCCTTCGGCCATGGCCACCTGCTCGGAGGAGCGCACGTCGGTTACCGTCAAGACCACGTCGGCCGTCTTCTTCTTGAAGTTGAGGCCACCGATGAGGGCACCGGCATTGCCACCGACCAGCCCGCCCAGCAGGCCACCCAGCGCGTTGCCGCCGGCATTGCTGTTCTGCGCAATAAGGTCGGGCACCAGCACGTAATCGGCGGCCTTGATCTGGCCCTTGCCGATATTGGAACGGCCGCGCAATTCGCCACTGGAAGCCAGTGCACGTTCGCCCATCGCCGCGTTCATGCCGGCGCCGCGATCGACCAGGGTGAAGCAGCGCGACTTGTTGACGAAGACCTTGATCAACTTGGAAGGCGCCGGCAGCTGCTGCCCGGTCCACCAGTTGGTGGCGTCCTCAGGCTCGATCACCGAAATGCTTCCGAGCGGCTTGGCGCAGGTCGGGATCTGCGCAACCTGTTCCTTGCGCTGGTCCTGCGCGCTCTTGCGTTGCGCCTGCGCCGGCGTGGAAGACACAGCCACGGCCATACCGAAAAGACCCGCAGCCAACGCCGCGTGCTTGGACATACTGATATTCATTGAACCTCCCCTATTGGAATAGACATGCGCGAACGCCGTCCGGCGCCCCCTTTTTCTGACTCGTTGCCGGAAAACAGGATCCTCATGATCCATCGCTTCTCAGGGCCCCGCGCCTGGATGATAGATCATCAACTCATCGAAGCAGACAGTGGACGACGCAAGCAACCCGCAGACTGAACATGACAACGCGGAATCGGGCGATTCCCGGCCAGCACGCCTTTCCCATGACTGGCGTTCCGATACCCGGTGAAGGACAAACAAAAAGCCGGCTCGCGCCGGCTTTTTGTGCATCGCTGAGGGGCTGCTTATTCCGATTCCCACCACATCCAGAAGCTGTCCCACAGGCGACGGAAGAATCCACCCTGCTCCACTTCATTGAGCGCCACCAGCGGCGCCTGCGCCACCAGCTTTCCATCCAGGCTGACTTTGATCGTGCCGATGGCCTGGCCCTTCTTGATCGGTGCTTCCAGCACCTTCGGCACATCCATGGACGGTTTCAGGTCCGCGTAGCGGCCCCGCGGTACGCCGACCAGCAATGGCTGGGCCAGGCCAAGCTGCACTTGTCTGGTGGTGCCCTTCCAGACACGTTGCTGGGCGATGACCTTGCCGGTTTCGTACAGGCGGTGGGTCTCGAAGAAACGAAAACCCCAGTTCAACAGCGCGAGGCTGTCGTCGGCGCGCTGCTTCTCGGAAGTGGAACCCATGACCACCGCGATCAGGCGCTGGTCGCCGCGCAGGGCCGAACTCATCAGGCAGTAACCCGCACCCGAATGATGGCCGGTCTTGATCCCGTCCACCGCCGGGTCCCGCCACAACAGCAGGTTGCGGTTGGGTTGCGGATTCATTGCGCCTACCTTGAATTCCTTGATCTTGTTGTAGGCATAGGTCTCGGGATAGTCGCGGATCATCGCCTGGCCCAGCAGGGCCAGGTCATGGGCGGTCGAATAATGGTCCGGCGCGGAAAGGCCATGCGCATTGACGAAGTGAGAGCCTTTCATGCCGATGCGGGCGGCATAGCTGTTCATCAGTGAAGCAAATGCTTCCTCACTGCCGGCCGTGTGTTCGGCCAACGCGATGGCGGCATCGTTGCCCGACTGCACCGCCATGCCTTTTTCCATGTCCACCAGGGGCGCGGTCTTGTTCAACTCGAAGCCGCTGTAGCTACCGTCGGTCCCTGCGCCACCTTCACGCCAGGCACGCTCGCTCATCATCACCGGATCGGTGGGCTTGATCTTGCCGTTCTTGATCTCGGCGGCAACCACGTACGAGGTCATCACCTTGGTGATGCTGGCCGGTTCAAGGCGTTCGTCGTAATTCTCGCCCGCCAGCACCTGGCCGGTGGTGTAGTCCATCAGCAACCACGCGGTACCCGCCGGTTTGGGCGCTGGCGGGATCGCGACCGCGGCGGTCGGTGCAGCTACTTGCGGAGTGGGTTGCGGCGCCGGCGTCTGGGCGAAAACCAGACCGGCCGAAACGGTAGCCAGTGCGGCGATTGCGAAACGGAACTTCATTTAGTGCGAACTCCTGGAAGGCGGGGCCTGTCGGGTTGGGATTGTACGGACTGGATGCTGATTGCTGATTGCTGATTGCTGATTGCTGATTTGTGGTTCGTGGTTCGTGGTTCGTGTTTACCAATCCTGCAGGGGCTCTACACCAACTACCAACCCTCGACCCTCAACCGTGCTATTCCCTGACCCACTGCGGCTGGCCGAAACCCAGGCCGGCGATGCGACCGGCAAGCTCCGTGGCCGCTGCAGGGTCGCTCGCCTGCACGCGCAAGCGCCACAGGGTACGACCATTGCTGGCCACATCGCTGAGGCTGGCGCGGGCGATTCCGGCCGCGCTGAGCCGGGCGAGCGCGCGGTCGGCGTTCTCGCGACTGGCGAAACTGGCGACCTGCAACTGCACATCGCCCGAGGCAACCGCTTGCACCGGCATCGCAGCGATCGCGGCCATGACGGGCGTGGCCCGCGCGACTTGAATGGCCGCGGCCGTGGCAGTGGAACCCGCTTCGACCGGGAGCGGCTTGCCGGCAGCGACGTGCACGCCTTGGCCGCGCATCCAGGCGTCAAAATTGTCCGCGCTGGCGATCTTTCCCGGTTCCGGGGAGACGTGATACCGCAAGGATTGCAAGGTCGGGGATACCGGGGTTGCGGCCGGCGGCGTTTGTGCAAGCGGCGATGCCGGCTGCGGCAACTTGCCAACCAGTTCGTCCATCGCCGTCGGCTTGCCGGTCGCAATGCGCGTGGGGATGCCCGTGGCGATGGTGGTCCTGACCGGCGCGGCCGGCGCGGACATTGTCGAAGCAAGCACGCTTTCCTTGCCGGTCAATGCACGCACCTCGACCCGACCGGTGCCGCGCTGGGTGATGCCCAGCTTGACCGCGGCCGCATAGCTCAGGTCGATCACCCGGCCGTCGTGGAACGGGCCACGATCGTTGACTCGCACCACCACCGACTTGCCGTTGTCCAGGTTGGTGACCCGGGCGAAGCTGGGCAGCGGCAGGGTCTTGTGCGCGGCGGTGAAGGCGTACATGTCATACACCTCCTGGTTGGAGGTGCGGCGGCCATGGAACTTGTTGCCGTAATAGGACGCGGTACCCTGCTCCACGTAACCGTCGATGCGACTCAGCACTTCGTATTTCTTGCCAAGCACGCTGTAAGGCGAACGATTGCCGACAGGCGAACGCGGCTCATTGGTGACCACCGGCTCGGCGATGCAATCGACATCGGGCACGTGATCGGGCGTGGTGTCGGCAACGCCAGGGGCATAGAGTCCGCCAGCCGTGTAATCACCCCGCTTGCTCAGATCCTCCTGCGCCGCCTTGTATTTGCCACTGCAGCCGACGGCATCGGCCTGCGACTGCGACGAAGATGGGCCGTGCTTGCCGGACGCGGCGGATGCGGGTGGCGGGGACTTCTTCGGTGCGGTGCTGCATGCCACCAGGACCAGGGCCAGCAAAGGCAGCGCCAGCCACTTCATGCCGACCAACTTCATGCCGACCAACTTCATGCCGGCGGAATCTCTTTGCCGGCGATCGCCTGCGACAGCTGGTACACCGCCATCGCATACATCTTGGAATTGTTGTAGCGGGTGATCGCGTAGTAGTTCTGGAAGCCGAGCCAGTATTGTTTGCCGGTGCTGCCTTCCAGCGAAACCAGGGTGGCGGTGGCATCGGCCGCAACCGGCTCCAGCGGCCGGTAGCCGCGCTGGGCCAGGTCGGCAAGCGTGTAATCGGCGGTCCAGGTCTCGGGATTGAATTCGGCATAGCCCGGTTGCAGCTCGGCACGCGCGGCGATCGCGCCACCGCGTACCCAGCCGCCGCGTTCGCCACCCTTCTTCAGGAAATAGTTGGCGATCGAGGAAAAAACGTCGTCGTAGTCATTGAACAGGTCACGACGACCATCGCCATCGCCATCCACGGCGAACTCGCGATAGCTCGACGGCATGAACTGGCCCAGGCCCATCGCCCCGGCATAACTGCCGGTGAGTTTGACGATGTCCAGGTTCTCTTCGCTACCCAGCGCGAAAAGTTGCCCCAGTTCATCGCGGAAGAAAAGCTCGCGCTTGTATTCATACGCGGCCCGTTCCGGGTTACCGCTGCGGGGATAGCGGAAGGCCAGTGTGTACAGCGCGTCGAGCACCCGGGTCTTGCCGGTGAAACCGCCGTAGCTGGTTTCCACGCCGATGATGGCAACGATGATCTCCGCTGGCACCCCGGTGCGCGCCTGCACGCGTTGCAGTTCGTCGCGATGGGTGGCCAGGAACGCGCGGCCGCCGTCGATGCGCGAGGCAGTGATGAAATTGGGGCGGTACTCACTCCACGGCTTGACCCGTTCGGCCGGCCGCGACATCAGAGACACCACGCTGTCGAGGAACTGCGCCTGGGCCAGCGTGGCTTCGATGGTGGCCGGCGCGATGCCGTACTTCACTGCGGTGTCGCGCACGAAATCGGCGCGCGCAGTGGCGAAGGGAACCGGAACCAGGTCGACCGGCGCGTTGGCTGGCATCTTTTCGACCGAGGTTTCCGCCGGGCTCGCATTGGCTGCGGCAAGCGCTGGTTTGGCTGGCTCGCCTGCGGTCTGAGCCGCGGGGGACGGGGACTTCAGCGGCGCCGCGCAAGCGACGAGGCCGAGCGTGAACAGGCAGAAAAGTACGGATCGGATCATCGGCGCCGAGGGTAGCATGGGGGTTGCCGGAAATAGTGAATCGGGAATGGCGAGGAACGAGGGGCTAGAAACGAGAAAAACTAGAAACGAGGAGTGAGTGGAGGAGTGAGAAGTGACGCTAAGGGCAGGAGCACGGTTGTAAGCTTTTGCTCGTTCTAACTCCTCACTCCTCTCCACTCACTCCTCGTCCCTCACCACTCACTCCTCGCCCTCAATACCCATGCACCGGCCGGTGTGCGCGCACCGACATCACCAG
>JBDTPP010000076.1:0-13458 GCA_039932615.1 Pseudoxanthomonas sp. | reverse complement strand
TCCACGATCAGCGGGCAGATGTACTGGCAGGAGGTGTAGAACATCGCGACCAGTTGCACCTTGCCGCGCCGGCTGGCCCAGGCAAAACGCTTGCCGTCCTGGTCGGTGAGCTGCACCGGCAGTTGATAGACAGAATCGCGTGGCAGCGACGCGGGTTGGGTGGCGGCGAGCACTGGCGAGCACAAGGCCAGTACCACGAACAGGCAAAGCAGTCTTTTCATTTCAGGTCCTTGGCGCAGCGGAAACCCAGGTTGGCGGTGGTGTCTTCGGCATTCAGCGAAGACAGCATCGCCACCCGCATCAGCACCGCGTAGTTGTCGCGGTCATCCATCGAAAGCGCGCCGGCGCCGCAGAACTTCGCATTGTCGGCATCGCCCTGGTTGCGGTTGTCGGCGGCGACCAGCAACGAGGAGAAATCCTCGGTCCATTCCCAGACCAGTCCGTGCAGGTCTTGCACGCCGTACACGTTCGGCGCCTGCAGCCCCGTCCGCGCCAGGGCGTGGTTGGAAGGGTGCGAATACCAGCGCAGGATGCGTTCGCGCCAGGCCGGGTCGCGACGTGCATCGCGGCGGGTTTCATCGGCCGCCGCCACATATTCCCATTCGTCCCAGCTCGGCAGGCGTGCGCCCTGCGACTCGCAGTAGGCCTGTGCCGCGAACCAGCTGACCTGGACCACCGGCTGCTGCGGAAGGGCCTTGGCCCCAAGCGCGTTGGCACCGTCCCAGTGCGACAGATAGCGGGGTTCGGCGAACACACGGGCAACACGATCGCGGCGCCATTGCGGACGCGACTGGACGAAGGCCAGGAATTCGGCATTGGTCACCGGCTTGCGCATCAATGCAAACGGGGCGATACGGGTATCGCCCTTGCGGTCTTCATACTTGAGCGCAGTGCGGAAGTTGCCGCCCGGCAGCTGCACGTAGTCTGCTGCGCCAGCCGCCAGGCCGGCGAGGGGAATCAGCAACAGCAGGGCGGCCAGGCGGCGCATGGCTCAGTGGCCTTCCGAGGCGTTGGCGGGTTTCAGCTTGCGCGCCGCAGCGGCTTCGTCCTTGGTCACGTGTCCACCCGGGTTGCCCCAGCTGTTGAGGACATAGGTGGCCAGTTGCGCGACCTCGTCATCGGTCAGCTGGTTCATCGGCGGCATGATCGAGTTGTACTCCTTGCCGTTGACCGTCACCGGTCCCTGCAGTCCATGCAACATCACGGCGGCCAGGCGCGACTTGTCGGCGGCGATGTAGTCGGACTTGGCCAGCGGCGGGAATACCCCGGCCATGCCTTCGCCATTGGGCTGGTGGCAGGTGGCGCAGGTGCCGTTGAACAGTTCCTTGCCCGCGGCTACCTGTTCTTCCACGGTGAGGTCGCCGGTGTGCTGGGACTTCGCTGCCGTCGTCACCGCCGCCATGTTTGGCTGCGCGCGGTTGCCCAGGTAGACGTAGTCGACTTCCTTGCCCGAGTAGATCTCCTTGTTCTCCGGGCCGTCGGCCTTGAGGATCGCCAGTGCGCCCTTGTTGAACGCGCGGAAGATGCTGTGGTCGACCAGCACATAGCTGCCTGGAACCTCCAGGTGGAACTCCATCATCGCCGCACCACCGGACGGGATCAGAGTGGTCTGCACGTTCTCCTGGTAATGCCGGCCACCTTCGTACCAGACCTTGTCGAAGATCTCGCCAATCACGTGGAAGCTGGACACGAGGTTCGGGCCGCCATTGCCCACGTACAGGCGCACGTTGTCGCCGACATGCGCGGTCAAGGCGTTGTCGCCGGTCAATGAACCTTCCTTGCCGTTGAACAGGACATAGGTGGGGTTCTCGTCGATTGCTTTTTCCATGTCGAACGGTTGCAGGCCCTTCTCGCGATACTTGCCTGCGGTGTAGAAATCACCCTGCATCACGTAGTACTCCTTGTCGACCGGCGGCAGGCCCTCCGGCGGCTCGATCAGGATCAGGCCATACATGCCGTTGGCAATGTGCATGCCGACCGGCGCGGTAGCGCAGTGATAGACAAACAGGCCGGCATTGAGCGCCTTGAAGGTGAACCGCGACGAATGCCCCGGCGCGGTGAAGCTGGATGCCGCGCCACCACCCGGACCGGTGACGCCGTGCAGGTCGATGTTATGCGGCATCTTCGATTCGGGCATGTTGCGCAGGTGGAACTCCACCGTGTCGCCCTGGCGTACGCGGATGAAGCTCCCGGGCACGGTCCCGCCGAAAGTCCAGAACGTGTAGTTGACGCCTTCGGAAATCTCCATTTCCTTCTCGATCACATCCAGGGTGACGATGACCTTGGCCGGCGCGGTGCGGCCGGTGGCCGGCGGCACGTGTGGCGGCGACGTCAGGATCGCGTCGATCGGCTTCCCCTGCGGCGGGCCGAAGTCGCCCTTGCGCGAGCCCCCGCTGTCGGCCGCGGGCGCAGCTGCGGTAGGCGTGGCGGCCTTGTCGTCGCCGCGGCACGCGGACAGGGTCAACGTTGCGGCGGCAAATAGCAGGATCAGGTAACGCGTGGCGTGCTTCATGCGGACTCCCCAGCTGGGTTCGGTGTGCGTTCGATATGCATTTTCTTTTTCTTCTTCGGGTGTTCGGCGGCCATGGCCTCGGCCCGGGTCGCGTGCACGGTGCCGGGTGCGGTCTCCGGCGGCGCGTACACGGTGTACAGATGCATCGGCTTGCTGCCGGTGTTGACCAGGTTGTGGCGGGTGCCAGCAGGTACCGACACCAGCGAGCCTTTTTCCACCGCCGAGGCCGAGCCATCCAGGCGCACTTCGCCCTTGCCCTTTACCAGGACCAGCAACTGGTCATTGCCTGCATGGATCTCTTCGCCGATGTCCTCGCCCGGCTGCAGGCACATCAGTACCACCTGGCTGCGCGCGTTGGTCAGGATCTCGCGGCGGAAGTCGGTGTTGGCCTTGGCCATTTTTCTGATGTTGTCGTTGAAGGAGGGCATGGTGGATTACCTGGGTCTGGGATTGACTGGATTGGGGAAGCGGATCAGGCAGTGGGCACGGTGTTGCGCGGATCGCTGCCGGGGCCGGCCACCGTCTACGGGAGCCACGTTACGGCCATGGGCAAAGGCGGCCTTTGATCTGGATCAAACCGCAGCCGATGCAGGCGGCGCCGTGGCGATTCCGTGCTTTCGGCTTGATCCAGGTCAACCGCGCGAGGCTTGACCTGGATCATGGCTGTCGTGGGTGGCGGGTGTTCTGCTGGCAAGCAGGCGCCGAACCCCTCGGCGAAGGAGGCCGCAACCATGGCCAGTGAATTGCAGTGGGAAGGGTTTGCGTCGCTGGCCGATTCCGGAATCCGCGAGGCCTTGTTCGCCGCCGGCGTAGATTGTGCGATGCACGCACCCTCCGAAGCCGGGACCTTCGCGGCTTCCTTTCAAGAACCGGATGCGCATGAGCCGTCGTTCCCCTGAGCGCCCCGTGCTGGGACGCGCCGGCGTTGCCGGCGACAAGCCAGGAATCGAAATCGATGCCAGCGTGATTGGCAACGGCCTGGGCCTGGAAGCCCCACAGGTGCAGGCATTGATGCAGGCGGAGAAGATCTCGATGTTGTGCGAACGCGGCACCGCCGAGGACCTGGGCTGCCACCGGGTCACGTTCTACTACGCCAACCGGCGCCTGCGCCTGCTGATCGACGCCTCCGGCCGCATCTTCGAGGACGCATGATTTCGGCGGTGCCCGTAGGAGCGCCCCATGGGCACGAGCTGTGGCTGTTGGGGCAGGAACAGACAACAAGAGCTCGCGGCTGGAAGCCGCTCCCACATCAACCCTGCCAGTAATGCAGCCAGCCCAGCGGATGGTGGGCCAGGGCGATGCCGATGATCGCCACGTAGACCAGCGCGGCCGCAGCGAAGCACCACGCCCGCGTGCGTGCATTGCACCCACGTTTCAGCGCCAGGCTGCCCAGCACCACGTAGACCACCAGCAACACCAGCTTGGTGCCCAGCCAGCCGTTGCCGAACATCGCCCAGGGCAGGATCGTCAGCAACATCATCGCCGCGGTCAGCAAGGTGGTGTCGATGGCATAACTGGTCCAGCGCAGCGGCAACGACTGCGGCCAGCGCGCACCGGCGAGTACGCCGACGCCGCGCAAGGCGAACAGCGCGCCGCTCAGCAGCACCATCAGCACGTGCACGTATTTGATCTGCGGGTAGAACTCGATCATTGCTTTGGGGGATCCCTGGGGAATCATCTCGGGAGGCGGGAGGAGTGAGCGGAGAGGAGTGAGGAGTGAGCGGGAGAGTGCGAGAGCAGCTTTGACTTTCCGCTCACTCGTCAGCCCGGTTTGCCATCGGCGCGCGGGCTCAAGTAGATGCGGCCGATGCGCAACAACCAAGGGGCGAACGCGACCAGCCAGCCGCAGGCAGCCAGTGCCTGCCACGCACCCGCATCGGTCGCCAGTTCGGCGCCAACCCGCATCAAGGCCACGCACTGGATCGTCACGAACGCGAACCACGCCACTTTCGGCATCACCAGCGGACGCCCGGAATGGCCCTGGGTCACCCGGGTCACCATCGCGATCATGATGCTGCCGAAGAAACCCACGAACAGCGCATGCGCCGGCCCACGTCCCAGCCAGTACACGCCGGTCAATGCGTAGGCGATGCTCTGGGTCGAGTACAGCCAGAACGCCAGCGGCAACCAGGCCAGCCCCAGGAACAGCACCAGCAACAAGCCCGGCTTGGGACCGCGCGGCCACCAGCGCCACAACATCGTCCCGGTCAGCGCCAGCAACGGCACGTCGACCAGCCACGCCCACGCGTAGGCGTGAGTCAATTCAAGCAGCAGATGGGCCAGGCACAGCGGCCAGAACACGGCCAACAGCCAGAGCGGCCGCCACGGTGTGTAGCCTGGAACCACGCCACCGGCAAAGAATGGAAACATGCGGTGGGCCACGGTCATGTAGATCGGCAGCAACAGGCCGAAGGTACCCAGCTTGATGCTGGCGAATACCCAGAGTGGCGAGCCGCCGAGCACGAACACGAGAAACCCGATCAGTCCCACGTAGCCCAGCACTAGCGCGGCGAAACACGAGCGGGCATGCCAGGTCGTGCCCTTTTCGCGCCACAGCAACGGGGCCAGCGTCGCCAGTCCGGCGCTCCAGCCGCCAATGGTCATCAGCAGGCCGACCACGATCCCCGCTTCCCAACCCAATGCGCCCAGCAGGGTCGCCAGCTGGCCGCCGAAGATGCCGATGCCGACCGGCAGGTAACGCCAACGGTCGAAATCGGGCTGTCCGGTCCAGCGTGGAAAAGTGGTCAGCAGGAAGCCGAAGATGAAGCTGGGAAACACCTGGTACTGCATGACGAAGGCATGTAGCCAGCCGGCATAGGGCGTGGGTTGCGGCATCGCAAAGAGCGGCCAGCGCGCCGCCGCCAGCCATGTCGCCCACCACAGCATTGCCAGTAAAAGGTTGCTGGTGCCGACGAAGAACATCAGCCGGTGCGGAGCGGTTGCCAGCAGGCTTGGCGACAGGGTGGGGATCGGTTGGGTCGGAACCGCAGGTTTGTCCATGCGCGCAGGATGCACCCGCGGTGGCGACGCCGCCTTGATCCAGATCATTGCTGCAGCGCTCGCGGCTCGCGCTCGCCGTGCCTGGAAAGATCGTCATCACGTAGGAGCGCCCCATGGGCGCGAGCTCTTGGCTTGTTTCGCGATCGGATCGGAGAGCTCGCGCCCATGGGGCGCTCCTACCGGGAAGGCCGCAAAAAAGCGGAGCGGCCATGGCCGCCCCGCTTCCTGCTACCTGCCGACTGCTGGCGTCGCTCAGGCGTCGCTGGCTTCCGCATTTCCCGCAAGCGCTGCCTCACGCTTCGGTGCGATCCACAGCCGCAGCACGAACCAGGCCAGCGACACAGCGCCGATACTGAAGATCGTGTCGCCGGGGACCCGCATCCACACCAGCATCTCCACGATCGGCTGCTGCATGAACTCGGCCGATCGCGCGTAGGCGTAGCCATGTTCCAGTGTCGCCATCAACTGCATGATGCCCAGCGGCAGCAGGGTCAGCACGGCCATCAGGGTCAGCCCGATGTTGAGGCACCAGAACGAGATCTTCAGCGGCTTGGTATCCCACACCATCTGTCCACGCAGGCCGCGCAGGCAGAACAGCATCAAGGCGATACCAAGCATGCCGTACACGCCGAACAGAGCGGTGTGGCCATGCAACGGGGTCAGGTTCAGGCCCTGCATGTAGTACAGCGACAGAGGCGGATTGATCAGGAAGCCAAACAGGCCGGCGCCGACCAGGTTCCAGAACGACACCGCGATGAAGAACATCACCGGCCAGCGATAGCGCGCCATCCACGGCATCGACTTGCCCAGTTTGAAGCTGTGGTAGGCCTCGAAGCCGATGTAGGCCAGCGGCACCACTTCCAGTGCGCTGAAGCTTGCGCCCAACGCGACCACGGCGGTTGGCGTGCCGACGAAGTACAGATGGTGCAGGGTGCCGAGCACGCCGCCGGACATGAACACGATGGTTGCGAACAGTACCGCCGCCGAAGCAGTGGATGCCCTGATCAGGCCCAGGCGACTGAAGATGAGTGCCATGACCGCGGTCGCGAATACTTCAAAGAACCCTTCGACCCACAGGTGCACGAGCCACCAGCGCCAGTACTCGACCTCGGAGATGTGGGTGTGCTCGCCCCACATCAGCGCCGCGCCGAAGAACAGGCCGATCGCGGCAGTTGACGCAAACAGCAGGACGATGATGGGTTTGGCATCGGTCGCTGGACCGCGCAGAACCGGCCACAACGCACGGCCTACCAGTACCACCCACAGCAGCAGGCCGACGAACAGGTAGATCTGCCAGAACCGGCCCATGTCGGCGTATTCCCAGCCCTGGTGGCCAAACCAGAAGTTGTAGTCCAGGCCCAGCTTCTGCATCACCGCAAACCACTGGCCGGTAAACGAGCCGACCACGATGATCAACAGCGAGACGAACAGGAAATTGACCCCGAAGCGCTGGAATTTCGGCTCGTGCCCCGACAGCGCCGGGGCGATGTACAGGCCGGTGGCCAGCCAGGCCACTGCGATCCATAGCACCGCGAGCTGTGTATGCCAGGTGCGCGACAACGAGTAGGGCAGGTATTCGGAAAGCGCGAAACCGTAGGCGACCTGGCCTTCGACCTGGTAGTGGGCGGTGATCGCGCCCAGCAGGATCTGGGCCAGGAACAAGGCCAGCACTACCCAGAAGTATTTCGCCACCGCGCGCATCGACGGGGTGATGCGCAGCGTCGCCAGCGGGTCGCTGGTGGGGATCTGGTGCGGCGCTTCGCCACGGCCATGGGTCACGGCGTAGTGCCAGCCAAGCAGGGCGATGCCGGCGATCAGGAACAACACGCTGAACACCGACCACGCAAACAGCGGCGCCGGCGGGGTGTTGCCGACCAGCGGTTCGCTGGGCCAGTTGTTGGTGTAGGTCACGTGCCTGGCGGTGCTGGCGTCGGTGGCCGCCCCGCTTTCGCTGGCGCGCTCGGTGGTTGCCGCCCACGCGGTCCACCAGATGAACGCGGTCAGCGCACGGCGGTGCTCCATGCTGTCCACCGTGCCTTGTTTCATTGCATAGGCTTCGCGAAGTTCCTGCGTGGCCGGGTCGTTGCCAAACAGGCTTTCGTAATGCGCAGCCACGTTGGACAGCGCCGCGACGCGATCGCGGGTCAGGGTGATGGTTTTCGTGGCGGGGTCATAGGTGTTGACCCGCATCATCGCCTGCAGGCGGCTGCGAAGGGCACCCTGCTCCTCTGCCGGCAGTTGCGCGTAAGTGGCCATGCCACCATCGCGACGCGCCCAGATATCCAGCACGCCCACGGATTCCCGATGCAGCCAGTCGGCGCTCCAGTCGGGGGCGACGTAGCTGCCATGGCCCCAGATCGAACCGAGCTGCATGCCGCCGATGGATTGCCAGACCTGGCGCCCGGTCTCGATGTCGGCGCGGGTGTAGACCACGCTGCCGTCCTCGGCCAGGACTTTCTCCGGCATCGGCGGCGCGGCGCGGAAGATCTCGCCCCCCGCCCACAGCAGCACACTGAATGATGCGATGAGCAGGACCACCAGGCCCAGCCATAGCTTGCGGGTATTGCCCATTGCCGCTCTCTCCCATTTGGATGCCGGCATGATCGGCGGCCCGCAAGGTGCCCGCTCTGATCTGGATCAAGTCCCGGCCGCGCAGGACCGGCTCCGGCCAGGTCAGCGCATGCGGATCAGGCCGATTGGGAAGGCCGGGCCGGGTCCGTCATCGACCCGCGTCGATCGCGACCCAGGCCAGCGACCCAGGCCAGCGACCCAGGCCAGCGACCCAGGCCAGCGACCCAGGCCAGTGGCGCAGGCACGCGGATCAGTTGCACCACTGCTGCTCGCACGGCTCGCCATCGTTGTTGCCGTCCATCTGGGTGTTGGGACAGTGCTGGAGGAAATACCGGGCCTCTGCACAGGAGGTCATCTGGGAGCACATCGTGCGTCCGTCGCACCTGGATGGCGCAGGTGGCGCAGTCGAAACCATTGCCGCTGGCGCCACGGGAAGTTCGGGAGTCGACGCACTGAAGCGTGAGTACCCGTAAGCACCGATGGCAACGATTAAAAGGAGGCCAAGGACCATGCCGGATGGCCCAGCTGATCGCTCTTGCCGTGGAGTCACCCGAGGCCGAGGCCGAGGCCGGGTTGATGCTGCCTGCCGACCAGGCCGCATTACCCGTATTGCCCGCAACTTGCCGTTCGGGCCTGTCTCGGTCTCAAACGAGATGACCTCGTTGACTCGAGGGCGGACGCCATCTTTCGGGAACGCGGAGGCATGGACGAAAATCTCGTCCTTGCCTTCGGCGGGCGCTATGAAACCGAAGCCGCGGTCATCGTTCCATTTCGCCAAAGTGCCGTGAGTTCGCATGCGGAAGACCTGATGTCTGGATCAAGCGGCCCTGATCCCGTTTCGGTTCGGATGAATTGCCAGGGGCTAGTGGCCCTCAGCCCCTGATCGCGCCGAGACCTTGGCTCGCGCAGCGACAAGAATGTTCTTGATGTCACTGAATTGCGTTTCCGGAAGGTTGTTGTAGTCCATCAGGCGATGCTCGAACTCGCGCCCGGCGGTGGCATCCTCGATGGCAAAACGCACCTCCTGAAGCGCTGCACGCCTGTGATCGTAGGCCCCAAGCACTTCAATACTGGCCTTCTGCAGGGCGCAGAAAAGGCTCAATGACTTTGCGCCAGGCGGGCATTCCCTTGTGTCCTTCCTGCTCCATGCCGATTCGTTTGCCAGCAAAGTGTTGGCTCTGTCCAGGATCTCGAGATCCTTTACCGATACTGGCTGGTCACGATCTTCGTAGTCGGGAATCGGTGTCGGCTTCGACTTGATCGAATTGTTGGACGTGAGGCCGGGATCCTTGCGCTCGATTGTTTCGTGCAGACGGCCTATTGGAATGCCAAGCAGGGTGATGACTCCAACATTGTCGATGGTTTTTCCATCCGACATCAGTTGCAGTTCTTGATGCATGACAAGCGGACCCTTGACGCGATATCGCAGGCAAAGCCGAGAACCTGACGTGAAGCCCGTGGCGGGGCCAGAAGCATCACTAAGCGTGGCCGAATAGTGATCGGGGCTGACCGTGGTAAGGATCCAAACGCGATCCTGGGGCGGCTTTCCTTCAAAGGCGACCCGTTGTTCCAGGCGGAATGAGCCATCGCTTTGCTCAGTGCCGTGACTTACCACGTGAAATGGCCGAGGCTTTCCAAGGAAAAGCTTAAGCGTGCCATTGCCCTCGCTCTCTCCGCCAAAACCGGCCTGCGGAGTGAACTTGTAGGGCTGCCCGGCGGCGAATGAAAAACCGGCGATGAAAAGTGTAGCCAGAGCGAATGTACGAAGTGCCATGATTCCTGTGCTCACATCTAACTCCGCAATATCACCGCCGCCAGTTCCTGCAATCGCTCGCGGCCGGTGAGTTCCACTTCGCGGCGGTCGACCTTGAGCAGGCCTTCGTCCTGGAAGCGTTTGAGCACGCGGCTTACGGTTTCCGGGGCCAGGCGCAGGTAGTT
Source organism: Pseudoxanthomonas sp. (assembly GCA_039932615.1). Classification (GTDB taxonomy): domain Bacteria; phylum Pseudomonadota; class Gammaproteobacteria; order Xanthomonadales; family Xanthomonadaceae; genus Pseudoxanthomonas_A. The sequence goes on along the minus strand of JBDTPP010000076.1, from coordinate 3,437 downwards.
GGCGATGTCGGTGCGGGCCATGGTCAGCTGGAACCGGTCCGGCGAGAAGCCGCGTTCGGCCAGGCGTCGTGACAGGCCCAGCAGGAACGCAGCCATGCGCTGGTCGGCGGTCCAGTCGCCGGCCAACAGGGTAGCGTTGCCGATGTCGCGGCTCATCAGCCGGAACAGATGTTGTTGCAAACCAGGCAGGCGCGCGGCCAGCACCGAGATCTTCGGGAACGAGAACCGGCACAGCATCACCGTGTCCAACGCCACCGCATTGCAAGGATAACGGTCGCCATCGATCGCATTGAGGCCGATCACCTCGCCGGGCAGGTGGAAGCCGAGCACGTGCTCATGGCCGTCGCGGTCGATCATGTAGGTCTTGACCGTGCCGGCGCGAACCGCGGCGATGGCCTCGAACGGATCGCCTTCGCGGAATACGTGGTCGCCGGCGTGCAGCGGGCCGACGTGTTCAACCAGCATGTGCAGGTCCAGCAGCGCGGCCTTGTCCATGCCCTGGGCCAGGCAGGCCTGGGAGAACGCACAGGTCGAACAGAACTTCAGTGCATCGCCGTCATCGGAGAAGATCTCGCGGTCCAGCCGCGGAAACGCGGGGCCGCTCATGCCGCCCGCTCCGGCGAAATCAGATAGCGCGCGAAAACCGCGGCGCGGTGGCGATCGCGTCGCTGGCGGGACTGGCGGGGATTTGCAGGTAATGGTCGAAGCACATGGCGATGTTACGCAACAACAGCCGGCCTTGCCTCGTTGCGACGATGCGCCCGGGTTCGAAGCGCACCAGGCCGTCCTCGTGCAGGGGCTGCAGGCGGGCCAGCGAATCGGCGAAATAGCGGTTGAAATCGATGCCGTGGCGCCGCTCCAGCGCGCCAATCGGGATCTCGCCCTGGCACATCAGCTGCTGGATCAGGTCGGCGCGCAGCACGTCGTCGTCGGACAGGCGCATGCCGCGGAACACCGGCAGGCGGCCTTCGTCCAGCGCGATCTGCCAGCTCGGCAGGTCGCGCGGGTTCTGGCTGAAACTGTCGCCGATGTGGCTGATCGCGCTCACGCCCATCCCGACTAAATCAGTATCGGCGTGGGTGGTGTAACCCATGAAATTGCGATGCAGGCTGCCGCGCTGCTGGGCCAGCGCGAGCTCATCATCGGGCAAGGCGAAATGATCCATGCCGATGTACACGTAGCCGGCGGCGGTCAGCTTGTCGATCGCCAGGCACAGCAGCTGCAGTTTCAGTTCCGCGCCGGGCAGGTCCTCGGCGTTGAGCTGGCGCTGGGCCTTGAACATTTGGGGCAGGTGCGCATAGCCGTAAACGGCCAGGCGGTTGGGACGCGCCGCAACCACGATGTCCAAGGTCCGCGCGAAACCCTCCAGGTTCTGCTTCGGCAGGCCGTAGATCAGGTCGACGTTGACCGAGCGCAGGCCATGCTGGCGGCAGGCGTCAATGATCGCCAGGGTTTCGTCCACGCCCTGGATGCGGTTCACCGCCTGCTGCACGTCGGGGTCGAAGTCCTGCACGCCGAGGCTGGCGCGGTTGAAGCCGATTGCGGCCAGTTCGCCGACGTCGGCGGGACTGATGAAGCGCGGATCCAGCTCGATCGACAGGTCGCGGTTGGCTGCGTTGCTGAAATGGAACTGGCCACGCAGCACGTCCACCACTTCGCCCAGTTGCGCGGGCGAAAGGAAATTGGGGGTACCGCCGCCGAAATGCAGCTGGATCACTTCGCGGTCGCGGTCGAACATGGCCGAAGCCAGTTCGATCTCGCGATACAGCCGCGCCAGGTAGACCTCGCCGCGGGCCAGGTCGCGGGTGATGATGCGGTTGCACCCGCAGTAGAAGCACGGGCTCATGCAGAACGGCACGTGCAGGTACAGCGACAGCCGGCGCGGGATCGGATCGCCGTTGCTCAGTTGCACCGCTTCGCGCAGCTGCGCCTCGCCGAAGGCATCGCTGAACTGCGGTGCGGTCGGGTACGAGGTGTAGCGCGGGCCGGGCCGGTCGTAGCGCTGCAGCAGCCCGGCGTCGAGGATGAGATCGCTGTTCATGCGCTGCAGGCTAATCGCAGCGGCGGCGGCGCATCTTGATCCGGATCAAGCCAGCGGCGTCGGGCGCGGGCGCCGGCGCCGGGCGGGGTTCAGCCGCGCCGTGGCAGCCTGCGGCCCTCGCAACCTGCTGGAATCCCCCATGCGCATCCCGTTCACGATCCTGCTGGCGACCAGTCTCGCCGCGACCGCTTCGCCCGTATTCGCTGCCGACCCTGAGCCGGAGATCCAGCGCGCGGCCGGCGCGGCCCAGGCAGTCGGCGCAGCGCATACGCTGCGCACCATCCCCGAAGCCTGCGCGCGCCTGGAAGGCGTATTCACCGGCGAGGCGGCGCAGCCGTACAAGTACGCGGTGGTCCGCACCAGCCCGCAATGCCAGGCCCGCGCGCGCTTCGTCGATTACGCCAAGGCGCAGCCGTCGGCGGCGAAGGGCTGGAAGTTCAACGACCTGATCCGCGTACCCAGCACCGCATGCCCATCGCAACAAGCCGTAGTCCGCGTCTGGCGCCTGCCAGCAGACAACAAGCCGACGCTCGACGGGCAGGGCGCGGCCCGCGTCTATCTGCAGGATGCAAAGGAAAACGCCGCCGCCGGCAAGCAGTTGCCCCCGGTGACGATGTATGCGGCGGAGATGAAGCTGGAAGGCAAGGCCTGCCACTGACCGCAAGTCGCAAACCTGTAGGAGCGCCGTCCCCCAAGGGGACTTCCTGCGGGGCGTAAGTCGCGACCGAAAATTCACCGCAAACAGGACAACACCGCACGCCCACACAGGGTCGCGGCTTACGACGCTCTTACGTATCGGCAATCGCACAGTAGGGCGGAGCGGTCACACCGCGGTAGGAGCGACGCAAGTCGCGAACGGGAGTCCGCAGCAGCCAGGACAACACCGCGCGCCTGCACTCCGCGTCGCGGATTACGATGCTCCTACGTATCGGCAATCGCGTTCGTTCGCATGCTGTAAGCGCAATTCCGTAGGAGCGCCGTAAGTCGCGACCAGGAATCCGGAGATGCCGCCTACGCGGCCTGCCGCCAGTTGTCGGCAAGCCACTGCCAGACGTTGCGGTGACTGCGAATGTCTCCCGGAAGCTGGTGCTTGATCATTCTTTCTGCCTGGAGTGCCGGCGCCTTGTCCATCCATCTGCTCGCTTGCGCCACGCGGTTGAGGAAGAAAAGAACCTCGGATCCTCATCCCGATTCAGCAAGGTGCTGTCAGGCACTCCGGTCACCCGTGCGTCATCGGGCGCTATCGCCGTCCATGAGTATCTGAATTTCAGGTCATGCCTGTTCAACAGCGCCATGAGGCTCCCTAGAAAATAACTCTAACCACACCCCGACCATTGGGCACCACCTGATCGTCATCCCCGCACACGGCCGGGTCAACAAGACTTTGTCTTGGGTG